>CACYQE010000014.1 GCA_902776515.1 uncultured Pseudomonadota bacterium | reverse complement strand
TTTGTCAAGTTTTTGGTATAACTGTCCCCGTTGTAACCAAAAAGGGGGTGTAACGAATGATGAAAAATAACAACAGGGGGTCAAATAATTCTACGTGTGAAATGTATAAAGCACTTAGAATTTTAATCAGTTCTGATTTTGGTATAAAACGTTCTTTTAACAAAAATATGAATTTTGAATATCGGGCTGATTGTTGTTACAGTTTGTCATGCGGTTACTCTATTACAAATATTGGTATTTTTAACACCAGAAAGCAAAAAGTTGATACGTATAAAAAGAAATACGAGATTGCTTTGTTTCATTTGGCTGAAAAAAGATTTGCAAAGTTTTCACACTAAACAAAAAAATGCGATTTAATCGCATTTTTTTATAAATCCCGACTTTTGAAATATGTTTTCATATATTTTTCACGTCTTTCGATTTCTTTGCACAAATCGCAACATGCATCATCGTCAATAGTGTTTAATGCATCGGAAAGTCTCATGCCACTGCCAATCGGTGGTTGCATGGTGTTTGATGGGTACAAGTACAATATTGGTTTTTTTGTTTTTGCATCGCAGTATTCTACAACAGTTCTGGACAATTTTTCATCGTTCATAATATCTTTAAGTTCCGGATACAAACAAACCATTTCTGTTGCACCAGGGTCCGGAAAGTTATACATATTTGGAATTATTTTATCAAAAAAGTTTTTTTTGCTATTTTTGGATTCTAATATCAGTTTTACATCTGTTGACATTATGACATATGGACGATTGTCCTCGCTTAACCAACTTAACAACATAGATGTTGTATCAAACAAAAAGTTATATATAGGTTTTTCGCAATTCACAGGCAGATAATTGTATGGAATGCGTTTTAACAACGTTTTGAACAAAGTCGAATTTATATTCGGCATTTTGACTAAATAAGTATTTTTTATTGTTTTTGTTGACATGTATACCACCCCGATGTTTTGTCAAGGTCTGTTTTAGCACGTGATAAACGTTTTGTCAATAAATAGTAACAGGTTTATTATGTTTGATAATTTTTTTATGAAACAACAAAAGGCGTGCAAAAAATGCACGCCAAAAATATCAAAAAGCCCAACTAGGCCATTTTGGCAACTTGTTTAGCAAGTCTTGAAACTTTACGAGAAGCACGTGTTTTTGGCATTGTTTTGCCTGCGGCTCTCATCATTTTGCTTTCTGCACTGCGAACAGCTGCGACTGCGGCTGCTTTATCCCCAGAAGCAATAGCCTTTAACGCTTTCTTGTTTTCTGTTTTAACAGCACTGCGACGTGCGGTATTAACAGCGTTCTTTCTTTCTGTTACCAAAATTCTTTTTTTAGATGATTTGTGATTTGCCACTTTATTTTCCTTTTATTTGACAATGTTTTCTGCTATTTTATAGAAAACAAACATAAAATCAAGGAAAAATAACATGACATATATATTTGTTGCAATTTTTGCTTATTTGTTGGGCAGTATCCCCATGGGGCTTTTATTAACCAAACTGGCGGGGCGGGGTGATTTACGCCGTGTTGGCAGTGGCAACATCGGTGCAACCAATGTTATGCGGGTTGGTGGCTTGCGTTTGGCCGGATTGGTTTGGCTGATGGATATGGCAAAAGCCGCCTTGGCTGTTTTAATTGGTGGGGCTGTTGGTGGTGATGTGTTTGCTGCGTGGTGCGGTTTTATGGCTGTTATTGGTCATTGTTTCCCCGTATGGTTGGGATTTCGCGGCGGCAAGGGAATATCTTGTTTGTTTGGGGTTTTGTTGGCAACCAGCCCATTGGCATTCGTGATTTGTGGTATAGAGTGGTTAATTGTTGCGTTGTCCACAGGATATTCCTCTTTGGGTGCAGTTATTGTGTTTTGTTTAATTCCTGTATTGGGTTTTGTTTTGGGGACCGGAACAGGTTTTGTATTTTTGGCTATTGCATTGATTTGTTTGTGGCGGCATCGCGAAAATATTGGACGATTGGTTGGTGGCACAGAATCAAAAATAGTGTGGAAATGGAAAAAGTGATATAAAACCACTTTATTTTTGGCCTTGTTTATGATAGAATATAGCAACGAGAAAGGTGTCCATGGAAACGCGGACAGGAGGATTGTTATGAAAAAGATAACGGTTTTGTTGTGTTTGATTTTGCCGATGTCGGTTATGGCGGCTGATGTGCGTGATCCACGTGTTGGTTCAACCAGTATTGTTTCCGGGCTTTATGGCCCCGCCCAGAACAGACGCGGAACTGCATCGAAAAATCAACTGACTGGCCCCAAGGTATCTCTTAGTGTTTCTAATATGTCGCCAAGTTTAAGGGACGAACCAATTTTGCCGGTTGCAACAACAAGCCCTGAACCAACCCCACAACCTCAGCCTGATCGTAATGCGGAACGTGATATTTGTTTGAACAATAACATTGGTGTTGGTACTACATTTGTTTGGGCATCCAGATACAGCGATACATCCAGTTATGCATCTATGCGTGAAGATACAAACAATCCTGAAAACAATGTATGTTTTTCAAGGGTTGATTTGAAATCTACTGATCCTGCGATTGATTTATCTGATATCCCCAGCAGATATTTCCCGTGGGGTAATGTTGTTACATGTGGATCTTGGGTTGATGAATCCGTACTGGAAAAGCGTATTGCTGATGCAAAGAAATCTGGACGTGCATTGGCCACAACTGCCGCGGTTTTGGGTGGTGTAGGACTTGGTGTTGGTGTTATGGAGGGTTTCGGTAACAGAATGATTGGCGGAAAACTTGAAGGCCAAAAGGATAAAAACCTTACCAAAACAGATTTAATGCGTTCCCAGTTATTGGTGTTAAAAAATGAAAGTAGGTCAGATTATGATAGATATATAGGGTATTTAAAGGATTTTAAAGCGGCCTGCGAAGAAGTAAAAAAGAAAGATTCATCCAAGGTTCCATCCCAGTGTACAGATATAGATTATGAAACTTTGTTAAAGGTTTAAAAAAACACCCGTTTGGGTGTTTTTTTAGATAATACGATTTTGCTTTTAATAATATGTATATATTCTTATAGTGTTAGTTATGAATAATGATTTATTAGAACGTTTGTTGATTTTGCGGTCACCCCGAATCGGGCCTGTGTCGTATAACAATTTATTGGAAAAATTTGGTTCGCCGGCGGCCGTGGTTGAACATCTTGGGGTGACGGATGATTTTCGTGATTCTGTTTTACGCGAAATTGATGTGGCTAATAAAATGAATATACAATTTATTTCTGATTCGGATGCATTATATCCGGCACGGTTGCGTGAAATAAAGAATCATCCGCCGATTATAACGGCACGTGGAAATGTTGATACTTTGCGGAAAAAATGTGTTGGTATTGTTGGGACGCGTCATGCGACTGCATCGGGAATGGGGTTCGTTTCGGATTTGGCAAACGCGTTTGCAAAACACGGGATTTGTGTTGTATCTGGGATGGCGATGGGAACAGATACGGCGGCACATAATGGTGCATTGCGTGCGGATGGAAACGCAAACACCATTGCTGTTTTGGCGGGCGGTGTTGATAATATATGGCCGTTGGAAAACGAAAGGTTATATTACGAAATACTTGAACATGGTGTGGTAATAAGTGAAATGCCGGTTGGCTTTTCGCCCAAGGCTACAAATTTTGTGCAACGAAATCGTTTAATTGCTGCAATTGCAGATACGGTCATTATTTCCGAGGCCGATTCGAATTCAGGCAGTATGCGAACCGCGGATTTTGCAATGCAGTATGGCCGTAAAATATATGCAATTCCATCACATCCGGCGGATTCCCGGTCGGTTGGACCAAATTCACTGATTCGGTCCGGTGTTGCGACATTATGCCAAGGTGCGGATGATTTTTTTGAAAAAAATAAAAAAGAAAAGAAAGATGAAAAAAAATCCGAATCAGAAAACCCAATTTTGGATAAATTAGGAACAATTCCGTTATCCGAATCTGTATTGGCAGAAATTGTCAAAAAAAGTGTTTCGGAAATCAAACGTGAATTGGTGGTCTTGGAATTGCAGGGCTTGGTCCAAAAACAAGATAACGGATACGTGCGTTTGTGAAAACGATTTTGTCTATACAGTGTATATACAAAGCCGCAGAAATCCGGCAAAAATACGAATCGTTGTCAAAAAATAAATTTAAAAAAAATGATTAACATTTGGTTGCAAATCGAAATGAATCTTATACATTGTTTCGTGTAATCAGGACATGTTAATTAGGTCTGGTTAAACACAAGATAGACAAGCAAGCAGATAGAATAAGTTTTAGGTTTTCAAAATAAAGGGCGAGAGAGTTAACGTAGGGCATACATAGGTGTTAAATTTTTCGAATAATGAAAGGAATCGAAAAATTTGGCATTTGTGCGCAGGTGATTTTTGCACACTTGCACCGGCAGGAAACTCTTTTAAGAAAGGAAAGGAGAAACGACATGCAGGCAGTGACCATGAACAAACAAACAAATCTGGATGCTATCAGAAATGATATTGCCGCCAGAATGGATTCTGCCGCGTTTCGTTCTTGGATTGCCCCGTTAAATTTTAATATTTGTGATGGCGTTTTGGTTTTGGGGGCCCATAATCAATTTACTGCTGATTTTGTTAATTCTACTCATTTAAATATATTACGTGAAGTTGCGGGGGCGTTTGGTTTGGGTGTTCGTGTTGTTGTTGCAGGTGTGGCGAAAACCAATTCTGTTCAACAAAACGCAAATGATAATAATGTTCAATCTTATTCTGCCCCGGTTATGGAAACATTGTTAACCGGGTTTGATTCTTTTGTTTCATCGGATGAAAACGCATTTGTTGTGTCAGCATGCAAAAAAATGGCGGCGGGTTCGGCAACGTTTTCGCCGCTGTTTATATATGGACCGGCCGGATGCGGTAAAACATTGTTGGCATCTGCGATACGTTCCGAATCAACTGGTCGGACGGTTATGATGTCGGGTTCTCAATTTGTTTCTGAATTTGCACGTGCATTGCACGACAGAACGATTTTCGCATTCAAAGATTTTTGTCGGAATTGCAATACATTTATTTTAGACGATGTTCAGGTTTTATCCGGCAAACGTGCGACAAGTGAAGAATTTTTGCAATTGATTCTGGATTTACGCAGTGCGGGTAAAAATATCGTTTTGACATCAAATACCGCACCAAGCAATTTATCCGGATTTGATCATCGTGCACAATCTTTGTTTGCATCTGGGTTGGTTGCGGACGTTGTTGCACCATCACGTGGGGTTCGTTGCAAAATGTTTATGCGTGCGGGGGTATCCGAATCGGTTGCGGATATGTTGGCGGGGCGTATTTTGGCTGATGGTCATGTTATATCGGGTGTGTTGAATAAAATAAATACATATCGTGAATTGATGGGTGCACCAATTGATTTAGATATGGCGGAACGTTTGTTGTCTGATACATTAAAAAAATCTAAATCCCCGATTGTTATGGTTAAATCAATGTGTGAAAAATTGGGTGTTTCGTATGATGCTGTTTGCGGAAATGGTCGTAATCGTGCATTGGTGTTGGCACGTCAAATGATGATGGTTGTATTGAAATCTGCGACCGGATTATCATTAACCGAAATAGGTGAATATGTTGGTGGTCGTGATCATGCAACGGTTTTGTATGGAATTGAACGTATTGAAAAATTAAAAACATCTGATTTGGTGTTGTCCGCCCAGTTAAATCAAATGATTGATGAATATAAATAATTTTTTCTGTTTTGTTTTATGGCGTATTTATGATAAAATAGTTGGGATAGAAAGGTGGGAATTTTGAAAAAAATTATTTTATTATGCTGTTTTTTGTGTGGAATGGTTTTTGCCGGTGGTGCAATGGCGGTAAGTCAAACAGATTGTTATAATCAGGTAGAGTTGTTTGATGTGGATGGCGGTTTAGAAATTAAGGTTTTTTTTAAGGTGAATGAAGCTGTTGAAAAAGCCGGATGTTCAGATTACTTCAAAACATTAAAAAACGATCTTACGAATTATGTAAATTTAAAAGATGTTGCGGGGTTTGTTGTGCTGGGTAGTGCCAGTCAGTCGAATACAAGTTATTCTGCAACGTCAAGTAAGTGCAAAGGTAAGGTTGCATCTGGGAACGAGGCATTGGGGTGTGACCGTGCGGAATTCATTGTTCAAAACATTTTGCCGGACAGTGTGAAAAATAATGTTCGATACGGAAATCAGTCCGCAACAAATTATAAAGTTCAAGTTTTTAATATGGCCGATGTGAATGATAAAACATATTATAACAAATCGAACGATACCAACAATCAGCAAGAAATATCTGCAAGTATTTATGTGGTGCCTGCCGGTATCACTTGTGGTGATAGTGGTGAACTTAAACAAGCAATTAATGTGTTAAATAAACACAAATCGGACAGCAAATTCCCCGATGTTTGCAAGGAAGTTTTGGAATATTGCCAAAGTGGCAGTGATTTGGATTTAATCACGAAACAGCAATTTGGAAATATCAACAAGTGTATGAAAGAGTTGATCAATTTGGGATTTGATACCGGTGATTGGGATTTGTGGGTTAAAATAGACGGTTTATATAAAAAGTTAGATGGGTTGTTGGCGGGATTGTCGGTATGGAAAAACGCCGAAGGTAAATTTAATACATCGCGTTTGTTGTCCGATTCTGTTGCTGCGGTCGTTTTGGGGACAACCAGTGGTGTTATTACATCGACCTTGGTTAAAAAGAATCAAATCAAGAAAGGTTTTGAATCATTGCGTTGTATGGTTGGCGGTCAACCTGTCGCAGATTACGGTGATGAATTTGTTGTCGGTGCAACCGCCACTGCATATTCTCGTTAAGATTTTTGTGTGACATATAACCGTTCCCTCTTTTTCTTTGAAAAGAGGGGATTTTTTACGAAAGTAAAAAAATCATACCATCACTTGACAATCTGAAAATTTGTATTATATATAGGTGGGTAAAAAAAGGAGGGTCAGAAATGAAACTGCTTGAAAAATTGAATTTTTGGTCGAAAAACATTAAAAAACCGAACGTTTGTCCGGGGGTGGATGTTTATGTCATAAAAACACACAGCGAGTTAAATAATCCACATATGTACAAAGAATGGAGTAACACACCGTTCGAAATTGATTATTGTAATGGCAGAAAAACAACAATTTGGGAAGATAATGTCGTTTTCTTTCCAAACCCGTTGGCGAACATGATGATGAGAAACTATGAACGGAATCTAAAATTATATGGTAAAGATATTGCAACCAGTGTCCGTGTTTATCGTGAAACTGGGTCCAAAAAAACCGTATTAACACTGTTCCCGAATGGGGCGGTTGCGGCACCGGACAAGGGGTCGGTTGAAAATGCGTTAACGTATTTGGACGATGTCGCCAAAAATGATTTTATCCAAGAATATAAAATGCGACACAGAAGTTTATAAGGTGATGTAAGATGAATAACAAGAAAAAGAAAAATGTTTATAATGTCAAAGTCAAAGGCTTGTTGCTTGATTGGCGTGTTTTCGAAGAAAAAGATAAAATGCCGTTAACTGTGGTGTCAATAAACGGTAAAAAGGTTGAAGAACGTAGTTGGAATGAAACAGTCATGTTCGAAAATCCGGTTGCTTTTGAAACGATTCGTAATTTTGAACAAAATGTTGAAATTTTTGGTGAAAAGTTGGCTTCTACTATTATTGTCTATAATGACAAAGATACAGGCGAACCTGTTATCACTTTAAATCCTATGCTTGGTGTTTCGCATAATGATATCAACGTAGATATCAAGCGTTTGAACCACGAGGGACGTAAAGATTTTTTCCGGCAAGTAGAACGTTTCAAAAGGATTTATGAAAGAAATATGTCAAAAATCGCAAAAAAATAATAAAAACACTTGAATTATCCCCACAAATATATAAAAGTTGTGGGGCTTTTTTAAAAGAGTGAAAAAAATGAGTCCTATATTTATATCAGAAAATACAAAATATCAATATAATCAACCGTCATATTACAAAGTGAAAAACAATCCTAAAAAGGATACTCTTTTTGTTCGTATCGAAGGTTTTATGGATGTTAATTATGCAGATTTTTCAGAATTGCCGGTAACACCATTGGTTGTCACAAATAAAAATAATGAAAATGTTCAATTCAGTTCACATTATTTTTCTACAACCCTGTTTCCAAACCCGTTTGCAAACAAAATGGCCATGAATTTTCAAGAAAATCGTAAAAAACTTGGTCAATTGGCAAACGTCATATTGGAATACAAAAACAAAACAAATGAAAACTATGTGTTGACCATTTTTCCTGATGGAACATATTTCAGTGCGGTGGGTGATTTGAATTCAGCTTTGAAATTATTGGATGAAAAAAACGCTGTTGATGTTATGCATCAGATAAAAAAACGCCAAATGTTAATGGAAAAAAAATAAATAAAAAAAATGCACCGGGCGGTGCATTTTTTATACGAACAAATCCTTTACAAATTGGGCGTGTTCAGTAATAAACCTTAAACGAAATTCAGGCTTTTTCCCCATCAGTTCCGAAACCAAGGTGCGGGTTTTTTCGGTATCTTCGGCACCTTCATCGGTGCGTGGCGGTAATTCAACACGAATCAAACGCCGCGTTTTTGGTGACATAGTGGTTTCCTTTAACTGGTTCGGCATCATTTCACCCAACCCTTTGAATCGAGAAATTTCAACCCGTTTATTTTTGTATTTTCCGTTTGTTAATTCTTCTAACTCTTCATCTGTATCAATATAAATCGATTCGTTGCCACTGGTTAATTTATACAACGGTGGACAAGATAAATACAAATGACCGCCATAAATCAATTGAGGCATAAATTTATAGAAAAAAGCCATTAACAGCGAAGCAATATGACTGCCGTCGACATCAGCATCGGTCATAATAATTATTTTTTCGTAACGTAATTTGCTGTCATCCCAATTTTTTACGGTCCCGGCCCCGATTATATCAATTAAATCACTTAATTCTTTGTTGCCATCAACACGTTCATCAGAATTTGATACGGCGTTTAAAACCTTGCCACGCAGTGGCATAATAGCCTGGGTCGCACGGTCGCGTGCTTGCTTCGCGGTTCCGCCCGCCGATTCGCCTTCGACAATGAAAAGCTCGGTTCCTGCAACACCGTGTTTGGAACAATCCGCCAACTTTGCCGGCATACGAATACGCTTGGTTGGGGTTTTGCGTGCAACTTCTTTGACCTGTTTTACACGAATACGTGCATTGGCCAAATTCACAACAAATTCCAATAATGCATTTGCGGTTTTCGGGTCGGATGCCAAAAATATTTCCCACGGGTCACGCAGTGCTGCTTCGGTATATTTCGCAACCTCTGGATTAGAAAGTTTTTCCTTGGTCTGACCTAAAAATTGTGGCGTTTTGTAAAATACTGATACAATCGCGGCAACTGAATCAAAAACATCTTCACCAATAATATTTGAAGCAGCCTTGTTATTAATTTTTTCACCGTATGCCTTTAATCCACGGGTAATAGCAGATTTAAAACCACTTTCGTGTGTCCCACCATCTATGGTTGCGATGGTATTGCAATATGATGCAAAGAAACCATCATCAGATGCGGCACCATTTTCATCGGTTAAAAAAGTCAAAGCCCATTCAACACGACCGCTGTCATCTGGAAAATCGACAGAACCAGAAAATAACTTTGGTAAAATCTTTGGCTTGTCACGGGTTTTTTCTTCCAAGAAATCGGCAACACCATTTGGATAGTAAAACGTTGTTTCGGTCGGTATATCCATATCAGCCGTTAATAATTCAGGATTACAATGCCAATCAATCCGAACACCACGGGATAAAAATGCCTTGGCACGTGCCATACGATAAATTTTTACCGGCTTGAACACCGCTGATTCGCCAAAAATTTGGTCGTCTAATGTAAATTTTATCCGTGTTCCGTGTAATTTAGATGGATTACCACGGGTCATTGCGGAAGTAGGGCGACCACGCGAAAAACTCTGGTGCCATTCGTATCCGTCACGGGTAATAACAACATCCATTTCCGATGTTAGTGCGTTAACAACGGCACTGCCCACACCGTGCAAACCACCACTGGTTTTATAAACGTTATTATTAAATTTTCCGCCGGAATGCAGGGTGGTTAATATAACCTCTAACGCGGATTTACCGGGATATTTTGGATGCTCGTCAACCGGAATACCGCGGCCATCATCGGTAATTTCTATTGTTTTTGCGTCAATTAAACGAACAGTTATCTTTTTTGCAAACCCCGCCACCGCTTCGTCAATGGAATTATCCATAATTTCCACCGGTAAATGGTGCCAGGCCTTTTCATCAGTGCCACCAATATACATACCAGGTCGCAGACGTACAGGTTCCAATCCTTCTAGGACCTGAATATCAGATGCATCATAAGAATGTTTATTTTGTTCTGTCATAATACCTTTATTATTAGAACATTATTTCGTTTCGTGCAAGTGAAACATATTTTGTTCTGTTTTGATAATAAGATTTTTATGGGCTTGATTTTATATCTTTTGTAATTATATATTTGGTCATAGGAAATAATAATACGGACGTATGATATGAATAAAAATCCTTATGAAGTCTTGGGTGTGTCACGCGATGCATCTGATGCAGATATTAAAAAGGCCTATCATAAATTGGTGTTAAAATACCATCCTGATAAAAACCAGGGGGACAAGGCCGCAGAAGAAAAATTCAAAGAAGTTAACAACGCGTTTGATATTTTGCGTGACCCGCAAAAGCGTGCTGCGTATGACAGATATGGCGATGCGGCGTTTGCCGGTGGAAATGGGGCCTCGGCCGGGATGGGTGGAAACCCGTTTGGGAATGGCTTTCATTTCGATATGGGCGGCGGTGCCGGTATGGAAGATATTTTGCGTGAGGCTATGCGTGGTTTCGGTTTTGATGGCTTTGGTGGTGGTGGACGTTCGGGTGCGTCATCGCAACAGCGTGGACGTGATTTGTTGGACGAAGTAGAGATATCTTTACAAGATGCATTTTTTGGCAAAACACACACTGTGAAATTTTCCAGTAACGTAAAATGTGAAAAGTGTAACGGTTACGGAACTGCGGATGGTAAACAGGCACCGATATGTTCGCGTTGTCATGGAACGGGTTTTGTAAACGTTCAACGTGGCTTTTTTGCGATGCAAACACCTTGCCCTGATTGTAATGGGTTGGGACACAAGATTGATAAAAAATGTCCTGATTGCGATGGCAGTGGCGTTGTGCATAAAACCAGAACCCTAGAGGTAAAAATCCCGGCCGGAATAGAAGACGGGGCCAGATTACGTTTGGCGGGTCAGGGCGAAGCCGGAATGAACGGTGGCCCGGCGGGTGATTTTTATATTGATGTTCGTATAAAGCCTGATAAACGATTCGTTCGTAATGGAAATGATTTGATAATGCATGTTGACTTACCTTTTACAACATTGGCATTGGGTGATGAGATAGAAATAGAAACCTTGGACGATAAAAAATTGTCTGTCAAGGTTCCGTCCGGGACCCAGGTCGGTGAAAAATTGCGTGTTCGTGGACACGGTATGCCAACAGGGCGTGCAAATACATTTGGTGATTTGTATTTGGAAACAGGTATCATTATTCCGACAAAATTAACTGAAAAACAAAAGAAGGCTTTGACTGAATTTGCTGATATAAAACCAAATAAAAAAGGTTGGTTTTAAAAACGTGCTATGCCGTAAAATCCGGCGTATAGCACGTTTTGATAACTGGTTAATCAAAACAAGTAAAGATGCATTCTTTTTGGTCTTTATCATACTTGATATCGGTTTGGCGTGATGCGTAACCATATAACAGATTTCCTATGTCTTTCATATCGGTACATTCTTGTTCTGTAACTGGTATTTGTGTTTTGTAATTAATCATTTTTTCGCCGCCAAAAGATTCTCCGCTTAAATAATTGCCAAAAATCAAAGTGATGGTTTCCGATTCTTGTTCACAAGCCCGCATTTGATTTCTTTCTTTTTTTGTGTTGTATTCAGCGGCATAATATCCGCCATCTGTGGTCTTTATGGCGAAAAAATGTCCCGGTAAGTTTTGACTGGTTGCACCTGTGCCCAACCTTTCAGCAATTTTGGCCACAGTGATATCAATCGCTGATTTATCGTATAAATGCAACACGCCGGTATAAGAAGCACCATTTTGCAAACTAAGATAATTTATACAATATGCTTTCTTGATTTGTTCATCGTCACTTTTACACGGGTTGACCGGAATACAGGCTTCGGTCTTTTCCACCCAAACATGTGTGCCTTTGTCTATCAATAATTGACATAGCTTTTTACGGTCTTCAACCGAAGGACCATCGGCAAATGCGGAACCCATAACGGTTAATCCCGCCAGAACAGATAACAATGTTTTTTTCATTTTTTTTCTCCTTTTGTTTTTTTGGGTTAAAAAGAAACAGCCGCATCATCAACAGATGATATGGCTGTTAAATTAGTCGTGCAAAATTCCAGAGAGTTATTTACTCTCTCTCTCTCTCTCTCTCTCTCTCTAGGTTTCCGAGGGTTTTGTAAAAAT
>CACYQE010000013.1 GCA_902776515.1 uncultured Pseudomonadota bacterium | reverse complement strand
TTGCCGCCATTACATAACCAAACGCCATACCAATAACACTGCTTTCAATGCTGCAAACCCATGGGAAAAAAGTCACTGTAATTGTTCCAATAATCAACAGTGGAAACAAGTATGCATCGGGAATTATGCGGCGTTTCATATCTGTTTTGGCAATTTGCCACGATAAAAACAATGCCAAGCACAGCAACAGTATGAAAAATCCCCAAAATAAATATAAAAACATATAATTTCTCCCTTGCGTTTCGATTCGGTTTTATGATACAATAAACTATCATACAAAGACAAGTAACAAGGTTGTGCAAAATGAGTAAGTCTTGGGACAGCAGTATTTTAAAAAAATTAAAGGCTCTGACGGGCAAGGGTTTGTCTACGGCCGAAATTGGAAAACGTTTGGGGATTTCTAAAAATGCCGTTGTTGGTAAACTGCATCGGTTGGGTTGGAATGTCAAGGCGGGCGGTGTTGCGACCGATGATGATAAAGCCAAGACGAAAAAAGCCCCGGCGAAAAAGACCGCGGTGAAAGCAGAACCTGTAAAAAAAGTTGCGGCATCTAAAAAGCCGGCGGCCAGGACACCGGCAAAAAAGACGGTGGCTAAATCAGAACCGGTAAAAAAAGTTGCCGAAAAAACACCCGTAAAAAAATCTGTGGGTGGCGGTAAAAAGACCACGAATGTTCATCAACGTATTGTTCAGCATGCATTGGAAATGATGGATTTGAAACCTGGACAATGCAGATGGCCGATTGGTGACCCTGATTCCGAAGATTTTCACTTTTGTGGCAAATCTGTATTTGTTGGTAAACCATATTGCTATGAACACTGTAAGCAGGCTTATCAATTCACGGCACCCAAAAAGAAAAATTAACAAAAGAAAACAAAATGGGAACAGACTATGTCTGAAGCGAGAGAGACTTCAAAAGATATTAAAGTTTACGATTACAGTATTCTGGGGAATACGTTTCGGCTGTGGCGAAATGCGGATGGCGAAACTTTGTTCGTTGTTGATGACACAATCACCGAATACAAACCGAATGTAATGTTGGTATTGCCGCCTGATGAAGATAACCGCAAATGGGATGATGTTTTACAGAATGATTTTGGCATAGATTTGGAAACTGTTCGCCCCAAAAAAAATAACAAATATCAAAAGTTGGATATCGAATATGCGTCTGTTGATGTGTATGATGCGTTGATGCGTGCATTCGAAAATGGTGGTGATGTTGTTGCTGCAATGACCGATGTAATTGATTTCCGGTTTGTGGCTGCACGCCGTTCGGCAACTGAACGATTGGCCGCCGCAAACGAGGCTTTGACCCAGGGTCAAGATACGTTGGAAAAAACAAATGAAACTATTGCGGAACTGAAAAACCGCCAAGCCGCATTAAAAACAAAACTGAAACAACAACGTAAATCTGTGGGGCGTGAGCCGACCAAGCAATCCGCATCAAAAATTTTGAAAACAGAATCTTTGATTGATTCTGGGACAGAAAAGTTAAAGCGTGCCGAACGGCGTGCAACACGTGCACAACGCAGGGTTGAAAACGCTAAACGCGAAATCGCAGATTTAGAATATTTATTGGCGTTGGAAAAACCAAACTTGGAACAACCAGAAACAGTCGGGTTGAATGTTGCCACTGTCGTTAAAAATGAAACAAAAACCCAAGAAAAAAAACAAACACAAACGGAGGTAAAAGATATGGCTGATAACGAAACAGAAGAAGTAAAACCTTTGTTTGATAAGGATCCAGAGATATTGGACGAAGACATCGCTTTTAAACCCATCGAATTTGATGATATCGATGTTGCTGATTCAAAAGAGTCTGAAACAACAGAGTCAGAAACAGAACATGTGTCTGATTCAGGTGATGCGGTTGATAATAAAGAAACTTTTGAAACAGATGGTGTCGCAAAGCCGTTGGATTTCGTCATTAAACCAGATGTTTTTGAAACAGAAGAAACAACCGAGATAGTCCAAAACGAAAAAACAACAGAAACAGCACCGGTGTTGGAATCTATATCTTCGGTCGAAACTCCTGTGGCTGCGGATGTTGATACAACAGGAAATGCGGTTAGTGGTCAATATGAAAACGTTGTAACGCCACCGCGTTCGGAACCAAGTGTTATTGCACCTGTTGGTTACAGTCGCCCTGTTTCGCCGATAACTGGTGACAGTCGTGGTGTATCCAATGTTCAGCCTGGACGTAGCAAGCCAACATTTGCGTATTATGTCTTGTTGATTGTGTTGATTGTTTTGTCTGTGTTTACTTTGTGGCTGTATCAGAAGAAAAATGGTGGTGGTAATGTTAATATCATAGAAACACCTGTCGTTACACCGGAACCAGAACCAGAGCCGATTGTTGTTGCACCAGAGCCAGAACCAATCGTTGAACCAGAACCCGAGCCCGAGCCAATCGTTGTCCCGGAACCGGAACCAGAACCCGAGCCGATTGTTGAACCAGAGCCAGAACCGGAACCGATTGTTGAACCGGAACCAGAACCGGAACGGCCAGCAACTAATTTAATTGCACCGGATGTCATAATTGATGACGAGCCTATTGTTGTCCCTGAATATCCTGTTTATGGACCGCAACAAGTTCAAGAAGATGAATACACTGATGATTATGACTATGATGTTGATGAACCTGTATATATCTCGGACCAACCTGTTTATGTTCCCGAACCAGTATACGTTTCGGAACAGGCACCTGTGGTCGTGACCCAGGAACCAAAAAAACGTCCTGTGGCTAAAATATATCGTGATCCAAAAACCAACAGGTATATCAGCATTGAAGACGGTGGACAATACAGCGTTATTGCTGAATAGTTAATAAAAAAATATCACACGCAAGTGTGATATTTTTTATTTATTGTTTTTCTATCACGACTATCGCCGCCGAGAAGTTTTCTTGGTCGGTAATAGACAGATGAATTTTTGCAGTTGTGCCGGCCAACTCTTTTAATTTTGCTTTGGCACCGCCGGCGATAAGTATCTCTGGGCAACCGTTATCATCGTGGATAACCGATATGTCAGAAAAAGCGATGTCTTCACCAAAGCCGGTCCCCAATGCTTTTAAACACGCTTCGCGGACAGCCCAGAAATTTGCAAGATGTTTTTCGGCGTTCGCGTTATCTGCATCAGCGTATTCCAATTCTTTTTTTGTAAAGATGCGTTGTTTTTTAAAGGCGGACCAATCAAGGAAACGTCCAGATTCAACCAAATCAATACCGATACCAACAATCATTTTTTTCTCCTTTTAGGGATAGTTATACCGATACGGGAATATAGAAACTTTTTTCCGATTCGTGCAAGCAGAAAATGCACCAATTGAAATATGTTGTAATAATTTGTTTGTAATATAGATTTTTTTATGTATAATCCAAAGCGTTGTCGGGGCGTAGCTCAGCCTGGTAGAGTACTTGCATGGGGTGCAAGGGGTCGCAGGTTCGATTCCTGTCGCCCCGACCATAAAATTCAAATCGGCGTTTTGCCGATTTTAATTTTATCGTGGGCATAACGGATTGAACATCGCAACAAAGTTGCCCGGTTCGACTATGAGTAAGCGAAAACGAGCTTTGCGAAGTTTGAGCACTAACGAATGCGGCACAGGCATTTATGCCGAGCCAATCCTGTCGCCCCGACCATAAAATTCAAATCGGCGTTTTGCCGATTTTAATTTTATCGTGGGTATAACGGATTGAACATCGCAACGAAGTTGCCCGGTTCGACAAGTGGCAGATTTCATCAAAACAAGTTTTTACGCGTTTTGACATTGTGGTAAAAATGTGATAAAATTAAAGTGATGTAGCAAAAGGATTCCAAAATGTCAAAATATAAAGAACCTATTTTTACCAAAGAAGAATTGGATGAAAAAATATCCGGCGTTAAATTCGGATACAGTTCTCATGAAAAGGTCCCAAGTGAATATCTGGGGGTTCTGAGCGAATCTACTAATAGTGGTACCTGTTCTACGAACAACGATGACTCATGTTATTTAGTTCCGGGATATGATTTTAGACCAAAATATGCTGGGGCTTTTTTAAAAGCTCTGGATAAGGCTGAAGAGTTGATAAATGGAATGGCAAAAAAACGTGAGATTTGTGCAAAAATAAATAGTTTCGGTTGGGCAACCCTTAATGGCAGTGTGCTAAGGTTCGGTTTGAAATATTCTTCGCCAAATGGTTTAAGCAAGGTTGGGAAAAGTGCTGTTGAAAAATATAATCAACTGTTGGGCTTTTACCTTGAACAAGTCGGTTGGAAAAACATAAAGAGAGATGATTTTGATAATTATGAAATTCCATTAGATTATTCGGAAAACGTTGAATTGTTGTATAAATTGTCACCTTCTATTGGGTTCTATTACAAATCCGACAGACCTGATATGAAAAATTTCGAACAGTGGAGATATGAAGCCAGTTACAAGGATTCTCAACGCAAGGCTATGCGTAAATTAAACGAAGAATATAATATGAACAAGTAAAAAAAAAACCGCCAATTCGGCGGTTTGTTTTTACATTTCGTTTGGAATTTTTAATCCCATAATATCCAACAAGCGTTCCAAAACGTTCAGCGACATTTTTACAACGCTCAAACGTGTTGCACGCACATCTGGTGTAATGTCATCACGCAATATTGGACAATTGTGATAGAACGTGTTTATCAACTGACACAAATCGTATGTATAATTCGCAACCAAATCAGTTGCACGATTATCAAATGCAGTATAAATAATACGTTCAAAATCTAACAAAGCCATTAACAAATTCCGTTCGTCCGGTTCCAATGTCACATTTGTTGGAATATTGAATTCCCCTGCTCTTTTTAAAATAGATTTCAATCTGACAGCAGTGTATAAAATGTATGGACCGGTGCGTCCTTCGAAAGATGTTATTTGTGACGGTTCAAATATATAATCTGCACGTAAATCGTGTGACAAATCATTAAACTTTAATGCCGCCAAGGCAATTGAATCAATTGTTTCTTGGTCTAATTCTTTGCCTGATTCCGTAACGCGGTCGCGTGCCGCAGATTGAACCATTTCAATAATATCATTTAATTCGGCGACATTGCCATCGCGTGTTTTAAAAGGCTTGTTATCTGCACCGTTTAATGTTCCATATCCAATGTGTTCCAATGCGTCAGCCGGAAACATATTAAGCAATTCCGCAACGCGGAACAATTGTTCAAAATGCAAAGATTGGCGTTTGTCTGTTAAATATATAACCTTGTCAGGATTGTCGGTTTTTTTACGATAATACAGTGCCATAATATCTGTCGCATCGTATGTAACAGCACCACGTGAATTATAGAACATAACAGGTGGCATTGGTTTGTTGTCGTCTTTGCGTTTAACAACGACAACTTCGGCGCCATCACTTTGTTCTAATAAATTTTTTTCACGCAACATTTCTTCAACAGATTTAGTATATTTTGCTGCATTGCGTTCGCCTAAATCATTGTCAAACGGAACGATATTTAATGATTTGATTGTTCGGTCCATAGACGCCAATGCAATCGGCAAGAATATGTTGTATAATGCTGTATAGCCCGGATGTCCGTGCTGTAATTCGGCAGTAATAACCTGGGCGTGCAACATAAATTCATCATTTTCTTTGGCGTATGAACTGGATTTCGGATAATATGTGTCCAATTCGTGCGGGTCAATTGTATATTTTGAATAATCGCCTTTTGGGTCAAAATTATCTTGGAAAAAAGGCCAATCAGGATGCAATTTTTCAATCCATGCGATAACCAATCCCATCGGTCTGCCCCAATCGCCAATATGGTTATAAGAAATCATTTTATGTCCCAATGCACGCCCCAAACGATACAAAACATCACCAACAATAGAAGTTCTCATGTGGCCAATGTGCAAAGATTTGGCAACATTGTATGCACCATAATCCATATCAATAATTAACGGCTTTTCCGCGGGTGTTATTGTCGCAGCGGTTTTTGTCGCATTCCATAAAAAATCATCCTTTACAGTAATGTTTATAAAACCGGGGCCTGCGACCGAAGCAGAAGACACAAAGTCTAATTCTTTTATCTTGGGTAAAATTTCATTTGCCAAATCACGTGGGTTTTTACCCATGCTTTTTGCCATAACCATTGCTGCATTTGTGGAAAAATCACCAAATTCGCGATTGCGTGGAGTTTCCAATTTCGCGTTAAATCCTAATTTTTTATTTAATTCATCTGATATATATTTATACAAGTTCATATCGTTTCCTTTGTGAAATTATAACGGTAATGTGATTCTGACACGTAATCCACCAAGTTCACTGTTTTCCAGTGTTATTTGTCCACCGTGGTTTT
Organism: uncultured Pseudomonadota bacterium; assembly: GCA_902776515.1. Lineage (GTDB taxonomy): Bacteria > Pseudomonadota > Alphaproteobacteria > Rs-D84 > Rs-D84 > Enterousia. Next base: position 7,191 of record CACYQE010000013.1, on the reverse strand, counting down.
CTATGGCTGTTTGTGCGATTGAAAGCCCAAGCCCTGTTCCACCGGTGTCTTTGCCACGTGCATCATCCAATCTGACAAACGGATGCATTGCATCAGCTTTTTTGTTGTCTGGGATACCCGGGCCATCATCTTCTATAAGTATTTCTACCTTGTCTTTATAATCAGTTTCTGTGATTTTTATTTTCTTTTTGGCGTATCGTGCAGCATTTTCAATTATGTTGCTAAATGCACGGGCCAATGCCATGGGGCGTGCATAAAACTGGACAGGCGTATCAGGAAATATCGTTTCAATTTTTTTGTCTGGGGCGGCATCACGTGCAATACGCGTTAACATTGCAGGTAATTCGGTTGATTGTTCTATTTCAGGCATTTCACCGCGTGCAAAGGCCAAATACCCGTTTATCATTGCGGTCATACGGTCGATGTCATTTAACAGGGCATCAGGGGATGTGTTTCCGGTTTCAACCGCCAATCTCATACGTGTCAATGGCGATTTTAAATCGTGACTAACCGCGTTCAACATATCTGTTCTGGTGCGATTGTAACGGTTTAAACGCTCTTTCATGGTAATCATTGCGGCTGCGGCTTCGCGAATTTCTTTAGACCCATTTGGTTCAAAACCCGGGGCATCCAGCCCGCGACCAAAGCGGTTCGCTGCTTTTGCGATTCTGCGAATGCTGCGGTTGTGCATAATTATAAATGGCGATACTAAAATAGATACGATTAAAATCGCACCAATCAACCATAACACGAATACTTCTGTGCTTGTGGAATAAATGCGGTGCAGACTTGTCCCAAATGTCGCAATTCGTCCATCGCGGGTAGGAACGTCAACAAACACCAATCTTTTTCCACGGTCAATGTATATCTTTGCAGGACGTTTTAATTGGTTGGACAGTTCAGACCCCAACATACCAGCCTCTAAAGAATCATTGTCGTTGTGACGTGGACGTTTTAGTTTATCATGGAAAGAAACGTTTATACCGATATCTTTTGCCATTGATTGGACAGCCGCCTGGTTGCCAGAATCCATAAAGTTCATCATTGTAACAATTTCACCAGATAATGTGCGTGCCAATGTTTTATGAACACGTGCCCAGTGGTTGCCAAAAAACACGTTGGCAATAATGACTTGGGCCACAATCAGCGGAATCAATATCAATAAAATTGTACGCCAAAAGAAACTTCGTGGAATCAATCTCATTTTAAAATTCCTTTGTTTTGTTATCAGGTTGTGGGTTTTTATATACCAGTTTATAGCCACGACCACGAACGGTTATGATATCCAGTTCTGATGCTAGCATATTTAATTTGTTACGCAAGCGTTTTGCAACCATCGGTGCCGCTGCAAAAATGTTCCCAAAAGGAGATGTTAAATTTGTTAAAAGTTTTTTTTCTTCCCCAGACAAATTAAGCAATGTTGTGTTGCCGTCAGGTTTTTGGATAAAGAATTCGTTATCCGAAAAAATCAAGCCATTCGGCATTTCGAACAAATCATTTGGTAAATGTTTGGTTATGTTATTTAAACGTAATACTAATTCGCGTAATTGAAAAGGTTTGGCCAGGTAATCGTCCGCACCATTTGAAAGCCCTTCGATGGCATTATCTGCACCCGTCATTGCGGTTAACATAATCACAGGGGTTTTATCGCCATTGGCACGTAATTGCTTTAAAAAAGACAATCCGTCTAAACCAACCATCATTCTGTCCAAAACTATCGCATCAACAGATATGCGTTTTAATATTTGATTCCCGGTATCTGCACTGTTCGCACCCAATACATAAAAACCAGCCTTGCGTAAACCAAAAGCAAGTGTATCACGCAACGTATCATCGTCATCAATAACAAGAACAGTTTTTTTTGTCATGGCGGCTCTTTTTTATTTGATTCTAGCAACAAAAAGCCTAAATGCAAGGTCCAATGTTGCGATTCCCGCCCCAGAAAAAATTATTTTTCTAATGGTTCCACCGCGTATTCGCCGGGCTGAATAACTATTTCATCTTTGTCATCCGCATCAGATATTGTGTTTGTAATCTTTTTAGATGTTTGTCTAAAAGTCATGGCACCGGTCGTGTATTCTGTTTTGAATAATGCGTAACCCGTACCGCCGCCCATTGTCGGGCCCTGCATACCAAACGAATAGTAACCACCCAAGATCCCGTAATCCAAATCAATATAATCAATATTTACCAACAACGAAACATTGCTAAGCCCGTCACTTGTCATATTGCATGTAAATTCACGATTAGACAATGTTGCGACAGAATTGTTTGGAATAACAATATCCATAACAGTTGGTTCGCAAACCCGGCTTATTCCGTTGACCAACAGTTCGTATGTCATATTAACAGATGCCTTTGACAGACCTGTTGAAACATTTACTTGGGATATTGTGGCCTTGGGGACCTTGATAAGTGCGTTTGCAATTCCCGAACGGACCGGGAAAGAAATTCCAGACTGCAAGCAATCACGCGAAAAAGGGTCGGCTTCACATATATATAAACGTGAATGTGCGTTCATCATAAACATATTAACAAGGCTGTTGAATAAAAATGTCCGGGTTATTTTATCGTTTAGGCGTGTGCAACCAAAGTTACGACATATAACCATAGGACGATCGGCAAAACGAACCCCGGGATTCATAGACAGCTCTAAATTACGTGCGGCCATAATATTCATATCGTAATTCAAACTGTCATCACGTTGCATAAATTCAACTTCAGGAATAAAATTTTGGTCGTCTGGATATGCGTAATATGATTGTACAGGTGTTTCGGTATAGATAGTTTGAAAATTTTCTTGAACATATTCGGTTGCACAAACGGCACCAGATGCACACATAACACCAAAAACAGCGGCCAATGTAAACTTTGTCATTGTTTTACCCTTTCCTTCATCCTTTTAATAATCGGATTGTAAAACATTATTATATGGTGTGTCAAAGCAAAAATTTTTATTGAAAAATGATATCTGTTTGTTCTATAAAGTGTATAAGTATAACTTTAAAAGAAACGGAAAGGTGTAAGATATGGTTGATATAATAATCTCGGGCGAGGCAGGAAAATTGCACGCTGTTTATCATAAATCAGTAACGCCGGCGGCACCATTGGCGGTTGTTTTATCTGGGAACCCACGTCAAAAACATCACATGAACGATCGTTTGTCTTATGCAATGTTTCGTGCGTTTATGGATATTGGTTTTTCTGTTGTTCGTTTTAATTATCGTGGTGTCGGTGATTCCGAAGGTGCACTTGGAACCACCGCGGACAATATGTTGGATATTGCAACAGTAATAGATTGGATTCAAAATCATAATGAAGACAGCGACAAAATATGGTTGGCGGGTCATCAATTAGGGGCTTGGTATGTGTTACAGACCATGATGCGGCGGCCAGAAATTTCCGGTTTTGCATTGGTTTCGCCTGATTATTCTGTTTCTGATTTTGCGTTTTTATCGCCACGCCCGAATCGTGGATTATTGCTCCAGGGGGCCGAAGAATCTGATGATGCCAAGGGGTTTGCAACGCATTTAACCCAAATTTTAAAGAAACAAGCCCAGATAGATTTGGAAACAATTCGCATCAAGGGGGCGAATGAAAGTTATGCCCTGCCCGCAGATTTGCGTCAAATGTATAACGATTTAAAGGCTTATGTTGGACGCGAAAACGAAGATACAAAATTGTTGTAATATGGGGGTAATCGTGGAAAACACAATACAAGACAGATTCCTCAATCCGAACGTTCCTGATGATTTGGTGGCTTCGATACGCCCCAGAACTTTGTCTGATTTTATTGGGCACGAATCTTTAAAACAAAATTTATCTGTGTTTATATCTGGGGCCCGCAATCGTGGCGAAGCAATGGACCATGTTTTGTTATATGGCCCCCCGGGATTGGGAAAAACGACATTGGCACACATTGTGGCAAACGAGTTAGGTGCAAATTTTCGTGCAACATCTGCACCAATGCTTACCAAGCAAGGTGATTTGGCGGCGATTTTAACATCGCTGGAACCAATGGATGTTTTGTTTATTGATGAAATTCACCGTTTGCCAACCGCAATAGAAGAAGTTTTATATTCTGCTATGGAAGATTTCAAATTGGACATAATGATTGGCGAAGGTCCATCTGCCAAAAGTGTTCGAATTGATTTGCCACCATTTACTCTGGTTGGTGCAACAACCAGGACCGGTTTGTTGTCGAATCCTTTGCGTGACAGGTTTGGTATTGATTTGCGGCTTAATTTTTATTCGCCATCAGATTTGGCGAAAATAATCGTTCGCAGTGCCGGGATTTTAGGAACCGCTGTTGATATGGATGGTGCGTTGTTGTTGGCGGCTTCTTCACGTGGAACCCCGCGAATTGCAAACAGATTATTGAAACGGGCACGTGATTTTGCGGCCGCATCTGGGAAAAAAGATATAGATGCAAATACGATAAAGACCACATTGGCACAATTGCACATTGATGCGAATGGTTTGGATCAAATTGACCGTGAATATTTGAACACAATAATAAAGCATTATGCGGGTGGACCGGTTGGAATTGATAATTTGGCCGCCGCTTTGTCGGAACCCGCTGATACAATAGAAGATGTAATAGAACCCTATTTGATGCAATTGGGGTTTGTTCAACGAACACCGCGTGGTCGTATTGTTACCGATGCGGGATACAAACATTTGGGATTAGTAAAATGACAAGATATATTGGTGCATTTTTTTTGTTGGGTGTTTTCTTGGCCGGGTGTGCCACGGATACAAGGATGTACAAAAACGGGACAAAACCATATACCGTTAATGGAAAAACATATTATCCTATGGAAACTGTTGGCAATTATTCAGAAACAGGTGAAGCATCGTGGTATGGCCCTGGTTTTCACGGCAAAAAGACATCCAGTGGCGATACGTATAATCAAAATGCCTTTACTGCGGCACATAAAACGTTGCCTTTTGGAACACGTTTGAATGTAAATAATTTGGACAACGGTCGCACGACCCGGGTTACGGTGAACGATCGCGGACCGTTTAAGTCTGGTCGTATAATTGATTTGTCGCGTGCCGCGGCGAATGATTTGGGTATGCTTGGAACCGGAACTGCACGTGTGCGAATTCAAACCAGTGGTTATTCGGGGGCAAGCACGGCTACGACGACAACCGCTGTGAAACAGGTTGCTACATCAACAAATGGTGGTTCGTATTATGTTCAGGTTGGTGCGTTTTCTTCATTGGATAACGCCAATGGTGTGGCAACCAAATTAAAAAATTCGGGATACAACCAACACATAGCATCGTCAAACGGCAACTATGTTGTTCGGGCTGGGCCTTATACAACCAAGACCGCTGCGACCGCGGCACGTGACACGTTGCGTAAATCTTATTCTGGGGCTTTTGTTGTTGAAAAATAGTTCAGGTGGTCAAAGATGAAAACATATAAATTTCCATTTTCTATTGCCTATTCTGATACGGATGCTGGGGGCATTGTGTATCACGGGCGTTATATTGAAATAGCGGAACGGGCAAGAATGTTTATGTTGCGTGGAATAGAAATGCCATCAGATGATATCGGTTTTGTGGTCCGTAAATTAGATATCAAATATATGTCACCACTAAAACTGGCGGATGATATAGTTGTTCAGACCCAGATAACAAATGTCGGTGGTGTGTCGATGGATTTACAACAAAAGTTCGTGCATGATGACACTGTTTGTGCTATAATGAATATCACAGTTGCGTATTTGGGACCGGATATGAAATTAAAGGCGATTCCTGATACGATAATCAAAAGATTAAAATAGTTTTTAATAAAAAAAAGGAAGGAAATATGAATAGTTTTTCGTTATGGAATTTGTTTACCACAGATGTGATTACCGCAATTGCATCCATTGTTTTGGTTGTGTTTAGTGTTATGTCTTGGGCGGTGATTATTGAAAAAATCAGGTTGTTTAATGCGGCAAAGCGTAAAAAACCGACCGGAACACCGGAAAATGCGATTAAGCCGTTTGACAAGAATTTGTGGTTTTTATCTATGGTTGCGTATGTTTCGCCTTTTATTGGTTTGTTTGGCACTGTTTGGGGCGTTATGGATTCGTTTGCATCAATTGGTGCGAATCAATCGGTAAGTATTGGGGTTATTGCACCGGGTTTGGCGATTGCACTGGGAACAACGGCGTTGGGGTTGATTGTTGCAATTCCTGCGGCAATTGCACACCAGGTTTTTTCCAAACGTGCCGATGATTTATATGATGCATTGGGGGGCAAATAATAATGTCACGTTCAAGACGCAGACTTTCTGATGCAACATTGTCTTTGACACCGATGATTGATGTTATGACGGTGTTGTTGGCGGTGTTTATGGTAACGACACCAATGATGANATAGATTTGGATTTGCCAAATGCTGGGACAACTGTATTGACTGGTTCGGACCATGCAATGCAAATAAGTGTTGATGCCGCCGGGCGTTATTATTTAGGAACGACCCAAATGTCATTGGATGATATTGTTCGCCGTGCTGTTGCGATGCGTGGCGAAAACCCGAACCTAAGTATTGTCATAAATGGCGACAAACGTGCGGATTATGGTGCGGTTATGTCGGTAATGGGAAAATTAAAGTCGGTTGGTTTTCAACGTGTTGGGTTACGAACAAAATTGGAACAGTAAGTTTTTAGTATGGCAAAGTTTAATGCTTTTTCGTCTGAAAATCTTGGGTTGTCCGTTGTTGGACATTTGACGTTTGTGGCGATACTTGTGTTTTTGGCGACTGTTGTTATATCTGAACACGAACGCTTTGTTGCACCTGACCGGATTCAAATTACCGAAATAGATTTGTCCCAGGTTGAAAAGTCGTGCCCCCCCGTATCCAAGAAGATTCTGTATCACTTCTTTGTCGATAAAAATTGATTTCCTTGCTCACATCAACATCAGAAGCAAGTTTAATTTTGAACAGATTCTCTGCCACATTTTCATAATCTGTGACTTTATGTTCTTCGTTACTAGAATCTCGGTAATAAAATCCAAGCGTATAGCCCTGATCTGGATAGTATCCACCAAGCGCACTTAGATCCAAATATACATATTCCCCAGGCTGAGGCATCTTCTGAGTTTGCCCTGACACACTCACCAGTCCGCCATAGACAGAGAAGTGGTCGGTATCCAGCACCACAGTGCCCGCTTCGTCCACGACGGCGTTCAT
>CACYQE010000012.1 GCA_902776515.1 uncultured Pseudomonadota bacterium | reverse complement strand
AAACCTGCTGCAAAAAAACCGGCTGCTAAAAAAGTAGCTGCAAAGAAACCTGCTGCAAAAAAACCGGCTGCTAAAAAAGTAGCTGTTAAGAAAGTAGCTGCAAAAAAACCAGTTGCTAAAAAAGTAGCTGCAAAAAAACCAGTTGCAAAAAAAGTAGCTGTTAAAAAAGTAGCTGCGAAAAAACCAGTTGCAAAAAAAGTAGCTGTTAAAAAAGTAGCTGCAAAAAAACCATGTGCCAAAAAAGCATGTGCAAAGAAAAAATAATTTTCTTTGATTAGTTTTTTTAAACGCCCGGTTTTCTGGGCGTTTTTTTGTAAAAACTTTCAGTCAGATGTTAAAAGTCTGACTGGATTTTTTTATTTGGACAATCCATTAATTGGACCCATATCAATTTGCATTTGGCGCGATTTGTCGCATAACCAAAAACAAATTTTGGTCGGACGATTTTTCGTCTTGGTTTAACTATTTTTAACAAAAGGATTTAAAATGTCTGTTTCCGTAGATCAGGTGTTTGTGAAACAATTTGAAGCAGATGTCCATTTGGCTTATCAGCAAATGGGAACAAAGTTGCGTGCCAGTGTTCGCAGCAAAACAGGTGTTGTAGGTGCATCAACAACATTTCAAAAAATCGGTAAGGGTATCGCAAGTACAAAATCCAGACACGGTATTGTGCCTGTTATGAACTTGAATCATGCTCCGGTTGAATGTGTTTTGCAAGATTACTATGCCGGCGATTGGGTCGATGCGTTGGATGAATTAAAAACTAATATTGATGAACGGCGTGTCGTTGCTTCGGCGGGGGCGTATGCGTTGGGACGTAAAACCGATGAGTTGATTATAGATGCCATGAATACTGCATCCCAAGAAGCAGGTGATTATTCAACAGCATTAACAAAAGATTTGATTTTGACAGCAATTGAAAAATTAAACGAAAAAGATGTCCCAGACGATGGTCGTAGATTCGCTGTGGTCGGTGTTCATCAATGGAATGAACTGTTGAAAATCAACGAATTTGTTTCTGCTGATTATGTTGGTTCAGAATTGCCGTTGTTGACCGGTGGTGAAGTAAAGAAATGGCTTGGTATAACCTGGTTGTTGCACAATGGTTTGCCATCGGCAACAAACAAGCGTGATTGCTTTATTTATCACACAACCAGCATTGGTCATGCCTGTGGTCAAGATGTAAAGACTGATATTACGTGGCATGGTGAGCGTGCAGCCCATTTCATTAGCAACAGTATGTCCCAAGGTGCCGTGCTGATTGATGGTGATGGTATCGTTCGTATTAAGTGCAAAGAATAACAAGAGGGTAAATTATGGCTTTTCAGAATAAAAACTTGTCTGTGATTGCGTATGCAAATGGGTTTACATTGTGGCACTATGCTGCAAACGAAACATTGGCAACGATTGCCACTACTGGCTATTTTGATGCGGTTAAATCATTGATGAATACTGGTGATATCGTCATTATCAATGCATCAGATAATACATCAATAAAAAAATTAACTGTTACCACCACGGTTGCTGTTGCCGCGTTATCTTAAATTTATTCATTTTTGTTCCTTGGTTGGGCCGGTTTTTCGGCCCAATTTAATTTTTATACAAAGGGTAAAGTAATGCTTACAAAAGTAGATTTATGTTCAATGGCATTGTTAAAGTTAGGTGAAAAACCAATTCAATCGTTGAATGAAAATACAACCAATGCAAAACTTGGGCGTATGTTAATTGATTCGGTCATAGATGTTTTATTGACGTTGTATCCATGGCGTTTTGCAACACAAACGCTTCATTTAACCAAAAATTCTGATGGTGATTTTATTATTCCTGGGCATGTTCTAAGAATTACCAAGACCAGAGGCACAATTCAGGGTAAAAAAATTATCGCAAATTCAGAGACCGTTTCTGTGAAAGCGGTTGTTCGGGTTCAGCCAGCAGATTTCCCAAGCTTTTTTGCTTCGTTGGTCGTAACCAAGTTAGCAATGGAATTATGTATGCCGTTATTGGCGGACCAAACGTTGTTCCGAACATTGACCGCCTTATATGAAACAGAATTACAAAATGCAAAGTTCACAGACAGCACTATGTCGCCAGAAACAGGTATAGAATCGTTCAATTTGATAAATGCCAGATTTTAATATAATAAGGGATATACTATGACAAATTTTATAAAAACACAGTCGTCTTTTATAAATGGCGAAGTTGCCCCAGAATTTTTTTTAAATGATAATATTAATGGTTTGGCAAAATTAGAAAATGCGGATGTTGTTGCGGGTGGCGGTATAAAACGCAGACCAGGCTTGGTTCGTGTCGCAACTTTGAATGCCAAGGCCAGGTTAATACCATTTTCTGTATCAGAAAATGAAAATTATGTTTTGGCGATAATGAATCAAACTTTACAGATATTTCACGATGGTGATTTAATTCAAGAATTATCTGTTCCGTGGTCATATCAGGATTCTTTGCAAATACAGTATGCACAAAGACAAGGTTTGATAATGTTTGTGCATCCAAATTATCATCCGAAGATGTTGTTTAAAGAAAATGAAACTTTCAAAATAAAAGATTTTAATTTTCTGTCGTCTGATGGCGAAAACAATATTGATATGCCTTTTACACGTTTTGACGATTCGAAAAATATAACTATCACGTTAACATATACCCAAAATGGGATTTTATTTACCACAAGTTCAGATTTTTGGACCAGTGAAAATGTAGGCGGGTATTTGTCTTTGATTGGCAAAACGTGGTTAATAACGAGTTATATAAGTCCAACAACAGTCATTGCGATTTGTAATGGGCAATATACGTTGCCACAAACACCGGTAAGCAATTGGCAAGAAGCGGTATTTAGTAATCATCGCGGGTGGCCGGCCAGTGTAACTTTCCATCAGGACAGGTTGGTTTTTGGCGGTTCTTTATCTTGCCCGGGCAGTGTCTGGATGTCGCATACTGGTGAACATACAAATTTTAATCTTGGGACAGGACTTGATGATGAAGCAATATATTTTTCGCTGGTGTCGGGCCAACGTCAGCATATTTGCACGATGATAAGCAGCAACAGTTTACAGATTTTAACTTCTGAAGGTGAATGGGTTGTGTCCAATACACCTTTGACACCGACATCTGTTAATATCAAAATGCAGACGGCGATAGGTTGTATGTCTGATGGTGCATTGGCACCACAAAAAATAGATGGAACAACGGTATTTGTTTCTAAAAACAAAAGTGATGTTTGCGAATTGGTGTTGGATGAGTTAAGTCAAAATTATGTAACGAATAATCTGTGTTCAATGTCATCGCATTTAATAAATAATCCGACCGATATTTCATACAATAAAAAAAGCAAAAAGTTATTTGTTGTATTGGCTAATGGAAATATGGCGGTTATGAATAAAGATTCTGGGTTGGGAATCGCCGCGTGGGGAATTTATAAAACCCAGGGGTATTTTGATTCGGTAATTTCCATAGGGGGTGAAACTTTTGCAGAGGTTACGCGTGGCAATAATGTATATTTGGAAAAATTTTCTGATTCGGCCTTTATCGATTCAAATGATTATACATATTCTGTGCGTATCACAGGATTACCACTTAAAACATCAGGGCATAATGCAAAACACGTCAGAATAAAAAAGATAACAGCACGGGTTATGAATACAAAAACATTAAAAATAAATAACAAGTCTGTCGTTTTTCCAAACGAAATATATGATAACAATCATATTGGATACAGTGGCGATGTTTCTTTGAATTTTTTGGGAACGGATACGGATTTTGTTGATTTGCCGTGGATGCTTTCTTGTGATGATTCGTTGCCATTAAAAATTTTATCAGTGACTATTTATGGCAGATATCAGATATAAAATAAAAAAGGAGATATAAATGGGACAAGTTGTATCAGATGTAACAGATGTTTTGAAATACCAACAAGATAAAAAAAATAAAAAATCAGCCCGAGAAGATATTTTGAGAAAAATCGTTTCAAATGAAGTTGAAAAGAATAATTTAGTAAAAAAAGTTCTGGCTGTGCAACGTGCAAAATACGGTGCGGGCGGTATGTCTGTAAAAGGTTTAACCGAAGAAAACGTGTTAAAACGTTTAAAGCAAGAAACAGAACAACCATACGAAGATAAAAAAAATACGAATATTGAAAAATTAAAAAAAATAAAAGCAAAAAAAACAAATATATTGGAATCTTTCTTAAAGCGGTTTGACCAATTGGTCTGATAAAATGAACGAATATAACAATTTTTTAGATTCTTGGAACAGAGTATTGGGTTTAACAACACCGAAACATCATCATATTATGACGGATTTTTTGTTCGATGTGTTGAGTGAAAATCCGCACAGAGGTCTTTTAATGGCGTTTCGACACTCTGGAAAATCCACGATTGTTGGTATATTTGCCGCTTGTGTTTTATTTTTGCATCCTGAAACACGTATATTGATATTGTCGGCACAACATGCCCAAGCAATACGGATGGTTATGCACATAAGGCATATTTTAGAAAATCACCCTTGGTGCACAGATATGATTCCAAAAAATAAACGCGAATGGGCCGAAAATAAAATTACAATAAACAGACCAATCGGGATACGGGAACCTTCTGTGGTTTGTCAGGGAATTAATGGGAATATAACCGGTATGCGTGCGGATTTAATAATATGTGATGATGTCGAGGTCCCGAATACCTGTAACACCAGTAAAAAACGTGCCGCATTACGCGAAAGATTACGAGAGTTAGATTTCATTTTATCCCCAAATGGGACAATGATTTATATCGGAACGCCACATACGATGGATACAATATATTTTACGGGCCAGCAAAAAGATGTTAATCCTTTGCAGGTAAAGAACTTGTGAAATTACGCAATTTGTTTAACAGTTCGTATCCTGCATCACCAAACATAGGCAAATATGTTTCATATTCGGGCATATCAACCTGTAATTGGGCACGGACACGGTCATTGATTGGATTGTTTATAATCTCTTTGGCACTGTCCCACAGGTCATAAGCCGTCTTGTTGCGAACAATTTTATCAAATTTTTCCAACAATTCGGATTTGCCCGCAAGTGCATTCCGGGCGGCAACCACCCATTCTTCGCCGAAATGTAATATAATTGGGGTTTGAACGAACTTTTTTAAACCGTTCCTGTCAGGGCTAAATTCGTTTATCGCGTCTGTTAGCTGTGTCAATTCTTGGTCAGACAGCGACACGCTTAACGATGTTTCCGCCATCAACCCCCCATACGGCAATAATTCACGTGCGATGGAATCCATGGGGGTTGTGCCATTGCGTAAATTTGCAATGTGTGCAACCAACATTTTGCCGGTCGGTAAATCGTGTAATTCAGAGATAACTTCCTGGGTTGCTTCGGCAATAAAAACACGATTAACCGCCGCCCAACCACCAACAATCACGTGCTCTTGGCGATAAAGGTTTAACAGTTTTTGTGCAACCGCACTGGCTTTTGCTTTCATCTCGCTTGCCCCCCCGGATGGTATTGAATTACTCGGTTAAAATCATAATGACCTTGTGCATCGTCTTTGCGGTAATCTTTTCTTCGGGTGAAACGATTTGACCATATGTTTTACCCTTGGAATCATTACGAACAATTGCGATTTGTGCAGTTGTTTGTTGTTCTGATTTTAAATCTTTGAAATCTTCATCAATAAACACTGCTAAATCACCAGGTTTCACAGTGGCCTTGATATCGACAAAAACATAAGATTTTTCCGGTATAAATCCACCCAAACGTTTCGAGTTTGGAACAACCGCGTAAACACCACGGCGACCTTCAAGACTTGCCGGGGCAACAATCATAGTTGTATCAGATTTTTTGAAAGAAATGGCTTTGCCTTCGGGATTACCGAACACAGGAACCAGTTTTCTGCGTGCGTTGTCATAAAGTTTTGCACCATATAAATGTCCACGCATATCATCCAAATCAGATGCAGAATCACTTGGAACCAAAACAGATTTAACACGTTCTTTGACCTTGTTCATTTGCTTGGTTAATTCGCCGGATTTATAAAGTGTTGCGATTTTATCGAACATACTGTCAACAGAATGTGCAAAAGAACGTGCCAAAGGTTCGATTTCGTTTTTATAAACTTCGCGTTGACCGACTTCTATCTTGTGATATACAGAAAGTGTCATACCGGCATCTTTTGCGGCCTGGGCAATTGTTTTACCAGATTGTTGACGTATTTTACGCAAACCCGTACCAAACACTTTTAACCCATTGTTTTCGTTGTCATTCATACGGCGTGTAATTTCAGCCTGCCATTTGGTGGCGACATCGTCAGTGTCCTTGATGAAAATGTCAGACAGTTTACATTCCAAGATGTTACAGATATTTAACAGTTGGTTTTGGTTAAGTCTGCGAACACCCTTTTCAATTTTTGACACCGCTGACAAAGATAAATTTGAACGGCGTGCAAGTTCAGTCATTTTCATACCACGTGCCAAACGAATGTTTCGAATGTTATTTGGAAAAATTATTTCTTCCTGAGCCATGTGTCGTCTCCTTCTGTAACCTTGACAAAATGATAGTCAATTTTATGAAAGTTGGCAAGAAAAATAATTTATAAAGTTATATCGTCCGGAATTGCGTTAACATCAATTGGTTGAAATTCACCACTGTTTGTTTCACCGACCGGTCCAGGTGTGTCCGGAATATAAGGTGTGTTTTGATTATCTTGCAAATTATCAAACAAACTAAACTCGGCCAAAAACGCCAAATGAATTGTGTCTGTGCGGCCATGACGGTTTTTACCGATGATGATATCCGCCTTGTCTTTGGCACGGTTCAGACGGTTTTGCCATGTTTCGACCATATTTGAATTTGTGGTGTTTGACAAGCGTTGCGATGGATCGCGATTTTGTAAATAGTATTCTTCGCGATATGTAAACATAACGATGTCAGCATCTTGTTCGATTGAACCCGAATCACGCAAATCAGATAACTGGGGCCGTTTATCATCACGCGATTCGACACTGCGTGATAATTGAGATAATGCGATGACAGGAACATTCAATTCCTTGGCCAGCATTTTTAATCCGCGGGTGATTTCGGACAATTCTTGAACGCGGTTGTCCTTGTTTTTGCCGCCCGGTGAAGTTATTAACTGTAAATAATCAACGACAATTAATGCGATGCCACCATATTTACGTGCTAAACGGCGTGCCCGTGTACGAATCATAGGAACAGACATACTGGGCGTGTCATCAATAAACAATGGAATTTGACTGATTGCATCCGAAAATTGGGTCATTTTCAAGAAATCTTCGTCCGTCAAAGTTCCGCTCCGCATAGATGTTGCAGGGATTCGTGCCTGGGACGATAAAACACGTGCCGCCAATTCCGATTGACCCATTTCAAGGCTGAAAAAAGCAACCGCACCCTTGTATTGTGTGTTCGCACGCCCAGAATATATAGCGTTTGCGGCGTTAAAAGCAATGTTCATCGCCAATGCCGTTTTTCCCATACCGGGACGGCCCGCAACAATAATTAAATTTGATTTATGCAGACCGCTGATGGCCTGGTCTAAATCGTTAAGCCCTGTGGTTAATCCGGAAAGTTTACCGTCTGCTTTATATGCTATTTCGGCTTCTAATAAAGCACTTTTCAATGCAGATGCGATTGGTGTTATGTCGCGTCCTGTTTCCCCGGCGGTGGCCATATTGAACAATTTTTGTTCGGCAACTTCAATTTGGGTTGATACAGGATTGTCCAAATCTTCTACAAACGCTGAATCGTTTATTTCCTGGGCCAGGTTGATTAACTGACGCCGCATTGCGTTTTCGTGAACGATTCGTCCGTATTGTTCAACATTCACAACAGTTGCACCGGCACCCGCTAATTCTGTTAAATAATCGATACCACCAACAGATTCCAGTGTCCCCTGTTGTTCAAGGTAATTTTTAACGGTGATAACATCAAATGGAATCCCGGCCGCAAACTGACGCAATGCAAGTTTGTAAATTTCCTGATGTGCGGGGTGGGAAAAATCTTCGGGTTTAAGAAATTCAGAAATGCGTTCCAATGCACGATTTTGCATCAAAACCGCGGCCAGAACGGCTTGTTCGGCTTCTATATTCGTAGGTAAAGTTTTGGGAGTAAAGTCCATGTCTGATATAGTATATGAAAAAAATGTTTTTTCAACGCCTTTTTTATCGGGATATAAAGAATTAAAAATTCCCATATTAGATAATGACGGAAATTCTGTTTGGCCGGGCCTTTTTTCGAACGAAAAAATTCAACAAATGCGTGAAACGGTCGGCGAAAGACATTTTTCGGCTCAGATGATGCTGAAATATGTCGCCACAGACAAAATCAGACTGAATCCAGGGGGATTAAGGTTTTATGACCAAGAGTTTGATGCAAAAACCGCAAAAATTGGCGAAAATATTATAACTGGTGCATCGATTTATTGGGACCCTTCAAGTGGACGAAAAACAGCCGACAGCAGTGTTTGTGTATTGGTTTACAAAGATGATAAGAACAAACGGTTTTTCTTGCACGATATTTTATATATCTTGGTCCCGGATGGGGTTGAATATCCGTTGGCTTATCAATGTTCCAAGGTTCTAGATTTCGTTCGCCGATATAATATGCGTTTGCTGGCGATTGAAACAAATGGTTTGGGGTGTGCATTGCCAGAAATAATGAAAAACACAATTTTGAATACGGGTTATGGAATACAAATCCGCCCAATAAACAACAATCGCAAAAAAGAAGACAGAATTTTGGATGCACTGGAACCATTGTTATCTTCGGGGCGGCTTTATGCACACACCAGAATTCCCCAGACCCCATTAATATCAGAAATGTTGGCTTGGTCACCTGTGGGCAGTTCGGAACATGACGATGGTTTAGATGCGGTTGCTGGTGCAATTGCGTGTGATTTTGTGCCTGTTCATCCGTCTGGTGTCGGTGTGCCCAGATATTTTGCAAATACGAAATTTAACGTGTAACAAATCAAAAGGAGAAAATATGAAATATGATTTACAAAAAATGTATACACGTGCATTGAATATGCGTGAACCTTGGTTAAAGCGTTGGAATGATGCACGCAGATATACATTGCCAAAATCTGACGAGGATTTAGCAACATTATTTGATGCAACTGCATCGGATGCAGCGGATAATCTTGCTGCATCAATGTATTCTTTACTGACACCACCGGAATCTTTGTGGTTAAATTTGGTGCCGGAAAGTCCTGAATCACCCAATGCAGAAAAAGCGACCGCTTGTTTGCGGGCCAATCTAAACGATTCAAATTTTTATACAACGATTCATCAGTGCTATATGGATTTGGTTGTTTTAGGAACAGCCTGTTTATTTATGTCTGAATCACCCATAGGTTCATCCAGTGCCTTTTCGTTCACTGCGATACCTATGACCGACATAGCAATTTTACCAAATGCGATATTTCATACCGCATCTGTATCAGCCCAAGATGTTTCGGAACGCTATCCCGATTGGGTTCCAACACGTGAAATTCGTGATAAAATAAAGCAAAACCCTGATATGGAATTACGATTGGTCCAAGCCTTGGTTGGACAAGAGTTTACAGCTTGGTTGGATGTTGGTGGCGATTTAGAAAATAACATTGTTTCGCGTGGCGTTTTTGAAACGAATCCATATTTAATTTTTCGTTGGGCGGTAACCAGTGGCGAACAATATGGATATGGACCAGTGCTGCGTGCGTTGCCAGATATCAAAACAGCAAACAAAGTTGTCGAATTAGTATTAAAAAACGCAACTATCGCCGTCAGTGGTATATGGCAGGCTGATGATGATGGTGTTATAAATCTTGGTAATATAAATTTAACACCTGGGGCGATTATTCCAAAAGCCGTGGGCAGTTCGGGATTAACACCATTGACCAGTGGTGCAAATTTTGACGTATCGCAAATAATTTTAAAAGATTTGCGTGAACGTATTCGTCATACTTTGCTTGCCGACCGGTTAGGGCTGTTATCTGAAAAAGAGATGACAGCAACCGAGATATTGGCACGTAATGCAGATATGTTACGTATTTTGGGTGCAACCTATGGACGGCTGTTGCATGAATTTATTCGCCCATTGTGTGATCGTGGATTACAGATTTTGTCACGCAGGGGTGTTATTGAAAAAATATCTTTGAACAGCGATGCAGAACTTAAATACATTGCACCAATTGCACAAATGGTTGCGGAAAATGATGAAATAATTTAAGGGGCCCAGGTTATGAAAGATATAGAATTGATATATGCAAAAGTTTTTGCGGGTGTATCAGGTGAGTTGGTTATTAAGCATTTGCGAAAGATAACCATTGAACGTGTGCTTGGTCCAAACGCAAACGAATCCGAATTGCGATTCGTTGAAGGTCAACGTGCACTGGTTCATCAAATTGAGCAAATGATACACAGAGGAAAATCAAATGCAAAAGCGTAACGGTATTCAAAGTTTTATCGAACTCTTGCGAGGGGGTTGGTTTTTAATAGCCTTTATCGCGGGATTGATTTATTGGGTTGCCCGCCAGGATAATTCTTTGGTTGAAATAGACAGATTAACCACACGTATAACGGCACTAGAAAATCGAACAACTGTGTTAGAAAGTGGAATAGGGCAATTGCAATTAAAAATAGATGGAATCAAGGAAGATTTAACACTGATAAAAACCGCAGTAATAAAATAAAAAATCCCGCATTATGCGGGATTTTATGTTTTTAGCAACCGCCAGTAGCGTTACCAATAATTTTGGAAATAGAAATATCTTTGTGTAACAAGAAATGATATTCACAATTACCAGATTTGTAAGAACCGGTGCATGCCGCTAATGTCATAACAGCAAACAAAGCTAATATAACTTTTTTCATGTTTTCTCCTTTTAGATTTTTTGATGCACAGGGATTATATTCATAACGAAGTATTTTTGCAAGTATTTTTAAAATGCATTTTTTATCCAGCTAATGTGCCAACCATAAATCGCGATTACATCAAATCGTGCATCCCCTGACCACCGCTTTTTCATTAAAAAGGTTTCTGCTGCCAAACGCAAACGGTTGATTTGGGCGTTTGATATGGCACCCCACGCAGCTTGAATCGTTTTTCGGTGTTTTACTTCGACAAAAATAATTAGATTTCCGCGTTTTGCAATAATATCTATTTCGGCACGATTTGTGTTTCGACCTGTTATATATCGGTTAGATATTATTTTAAATCCGTGAAGCCTCAAAAACACACGTGCCACCCACTCGGAAAAAAGACCAGTTTTATAAGTATTCATTTCCTAGAACGCATAAGGCTTTGCAACAAAATTATCTTTTGCTTGAATTGTGTTTTTTGAATCGTCATCTGCATATCTGCCGCAATCTGTTAATTCCAATTGACCGTAATATGCCGTCATCATTGGGTCGTAGGCGTTATCAGAACTGACCCATTTATCAGTATCCGAATTTGGAACGCCATATTTATCCAAAATATTTTGCCAAAAAGCCATAATTTTTCGTTCCCGTTGAACAGCGAATTTTTTTGCATCACCTTCAACCTCGTTAACATCATTTTTATAAACAATTTTCCAAACAGTGTTATCGGTGGCGTTGCTGGTAAAATAAACATCAATGGTTTCACCGGTTCTTTCACGAATCAGATGCATTTCAGATGCATACAACAAACCGCGGTTTTTTGCCAATGAACGAATACAGTTTTCCAGTTGCTTTGGTGCAAAAATCTTTCTTTGACGACATTCATAATCTAAATTGTGTCGCCAATCTTGGTGCAGTGAATAAATAATATTGTTTTTCGCTGTTGGAACATACAGGCCATTTTCACGGACAGCGATTTGGACATCTTCAAAACTCATACCAACCATAATCCCGGCAATATCAAAGTTCGCAACAGCAATAGGTTCAGAATCCGCATTGATTGCCACACTTGTTAATGCACATTCAATATCATCACCCCCAGATGTGGTCATATCATAAGTGTCGATATCACCAGCATCGCTGACATCGCCAGAATCGGGCATTTCTACAAAATCATAATCATCATCGGCCCAAACAGTTGGTATGGCGAAAAACGTAAAAATTCCAAAAAGCAACACAAAATGTTTCATCAGTTTTTCTCCGAAATAATTTGGATGCCCCGGACTTTGAAACTGAAAGCAAGTGCAGGGTCAAGATTGTCTTTTAACACGGTAAAAACCCGCGACATCTCTTCTGGTCCTATTTGCCCAGTGTATCCATATATATTTAAATACATCGTTCCGCGTGTTGTTTGCGGGTTTTCCGACATATCATTTGGGTTATACCATGTTTTTAATTCATAATCAACCTGCCAATAATCACTGTTAGGTGATTTTGAAATTTCATTGAATACTTTTACTTCACGCAAAACACCCCTTGATGCCATAGATTCCAAATCTGGTTTTATATTGTCTAACCAATATTGATACACATCGGGCGTTGACATTGAACGTAGTGTTTTACTGCTGCGTATTTCAATGTTATAAGAATCCGGTATTACATAGAAAAATTCAACAACATATTTCTGTAACAGCCAATCTAACAACTTCCGTTCGCCAATATCAGACAAAGATTGAGGAATATTAGTTTGATAAGATGAAATATACGAATTTCTGAAAAAATAAGGTTCTGGATAGCGGCCGCAACATACAGCATTGCAAATGTTGTCACCATCGTCATAAATCCTAAAAAGTATCTAAAAAAATTCCTCATTCTTGTACTCTATAAGAATTAAAATCCGCAATATAGTATCCAAGTGTTTGTGGATAACGTCCGGCATCGTGTCCAACCTTGACATACGCCAACACGCTGAACGGCCCTTTTATGTTAGATTGAACGTTCATTCTTACCACCCACATACCACCAGATTTGGTAATTGTCCCCACGGGCGAAACCGTGAGAGATCGCATATTTGGGGTCCAACGTTCGCCAAAAGAAACGTTTGTTTCGTAGAGCGGCAAAACCGTTGTTTTAAATTTATTATACATTGAATCGCCCGCCATACAATATAACTCGCACCCGGATGTATTACGAAACGTCCTTTCTGTGCGTGTTGCACAATCCTGGGCACGATTACAAGTGCCCCACATTTTTTCGTTTAATTCAGAATTGGATGAAATTGTAAACCATTTTTGTGCAAAAATTCCCACCAACGATTGTTGCATAGAATAATAATATTCAACACTTTTTTTGTTAGTGTCTTTACCAATAATTTCCCATACGCCGCGATCAGGATTTACATAAATGATTGTGGGATCAACTTTGCGATGTTTAACAAGCCACAACAATGCCACACAAGATACAACAATCAAGAACAATGATATCATTGCACAAATACCGGCAAAACGTGATAATGCTATACGTTTTCCCGCCGGAAATGCCTGGGTATCAAAGTTTTCAGGATAATCCAATACTCCCCCCTTGGTGTTAAAACACCATTATGCACGATATACCATCATACAGGCACATGGACTTAATTTTAATTCATTTGTATCGTATCCAACACCAACCGGTTCACGATCATAAACCTGACCACAACCGGCCAATGCAAGTCCTAAAAACAATCCAAGAATTATTTTTTTCATATCTTTCCCCCTAGGTTAACTTAATTATAAAAAAATTTAATTATGTGGGTCAAGTCCAAAACAATCAATTAAAATTGTGTTTCAAACGACAGCAAGAAACGGCGTTCTTTATCATTCTTATCTATTTTTAGTGGCCATCCCCAACTGAAATTCATTGGTCCCATCGGAGTATTCCAATATATACCAAAACCAACAGAGGTTCGCCAACCTGACCCAATTCTATCTAAATATGCTGCATTTTCTTGACCTTTAGGTACGTCTGGATCACCTAAAATACCATAGTCTGTAAATACAAAACCTTTAATTTGATATTCATCAGGAATAAATATTGGAAAATTCATCTGGGTTGAGCCATTAACTTTCCACAAACCGCCCAAGGAATAAGAGTTAGAACTTACTCTAGCGACACCAGCAACATCAAAACCACGTAACGATTCCCCACCCAAAAAATAACGATAAACACGAGAAACGTAGTTATCTCCAATAGATTGTATATAACCAAAATCAAGCGAGGTTTTGATTTGCCAGCGTTCATCAAAAAAGTTTACCATGGCGGTAATATCACCACTGTATCGCATAAATGTTTCTGTGCCACCAAAACCGGTATAAGCAATCCCAAGGTTACCAACGATTCCAGTATGGGTGTTTTGTTGGAAATTCGTATCCAGATTATAGTATTTTAGATATGTACCGAATGTATACAAAGATTCATTTTTCCACTTGCGCATTTGTATATCATAATTTTGATCAAACGATGCGGATAAACGCAACATTTGAGACCAATGGTCGGTCAATTGCCAACCCAATCGGCCTGCAATTGTCAAAGAGTCACGATCATAACCGAAGCCCCTCAAATTTTTATAATTATACATCGTATATGATGTATCAAAACCTGCAGATAAAGCACGGCCAAATAGAAAAGGTTCTGTGAAACTAAATAAAGCTTGTTTCTGGTATGTAGCTATAGAACCGCGTAACTGGACAGTTTGACCGCGTCCCATAAAATTGTTTTCTGTGATACCGGCATCAACCATAAAACCATTGATGTTTGACCAACCAAGCCCCCCGGACAGTTCGCCGGTCGGTTGTTCTTCAACCTTGATATCCAAATTCATCATATTTGCATCCGCAATGCGAGTAGGAATCATTTGAACATCTTTGAAGTAACGTGTTCGCATTAATTTTTGACGCCCTTGCTCGATTGTTTGTAATGAAAATGGGTCACCGGCCCGCATAGGGGTAAGCAGATTTATGACGGAATCAAATGTTCGAACGTTCCCCAGTATGTTAATAGAATTTAAATAAATACGATTTGTTTTTTGTATTTTAAAGTTCAAATCTATTGTTCGTGTATCATCATTTTTTGTAGGAACAGGTTCGACATTTATAAATGCGTATCCATAATCAGCAACAGCACCACGTAACGCAGATATACTTTCGTCAACCTTGTCAATGTTATATGTGTCGCCATCAGATATTTTCAGTGCATCGTGTAACACATCGTCCGGAACATCGGGAAAAGGGTTGTCCAAACTTAATTTTCCGATTTTATATTTTTCACCTTCATCCACATCAAATTCAACCGAATAGTATTCGCGGTCCGGGGTAAATGTTCCGCGTGCGTTTTTTACCTGAAAATCAACATAGCCGTTACGCAGATAAAACTGACGTAACATTTGTTGATCATATAAAATGCGGTCTTCGTCATAAACATCAAATTGGGACATAAAACGCCACCACGCATGTTCGCGAGATAAAATTTCACCACGTAAAACCCGGTCGCTAAATTTCTTGTTATTATTAAACTTAATAGATTTGATATATGTGGGATGACCCTCGGTAATTTCATAGACGATGTTAACACGGTTATCGTCCAACGAGATTTTTTTTGGTTCAACCTTGGTCCCGAAAAAACCCTTACGTTGATAAATTGTTAATATGCGTGAAACGTCCGCACCAATAACAGATTCATCGTATGAAGAGCGTTCCGCTATTTTGATTTCTTTCTTTATATCATCGGTAGAGATTTCATCATTGCCTTCAACAGTTACGATGTTGACAATTGGTGCCTCGGCAATATCTATTTTTAAAACATTGCCGTTCATTTGAACGTTTATCTTAGAAAAATATCCACTTTCTTGTAATTTTTTAGCAATCTGATTTGTTCGTTCGGTATTAACGTTTTCACCAATCTTTACATCCGATAAAATACGAACGGATTCGGCATCCATACGTGTATTGCCATTAACATCAATACGCGAAACCGTTGCGGCACAAACGTCCGAAATAATTCCCAAACAAACCAAAGAAACCAAATGTTGTTTTTTCATGATGTTATCCGAATACCCTAATTAAATCATTCCACATTGTAAATGCCAAAACACCAGCCAAGAAAATCCAACCACAAATGATGGCGATTTCCATACCGCGTCCACCAAGCTTTTTACGTGTAACACCTTCTATTAATAAAATCAACAAATAACCACCATCTAAAACAGGAATAGGTAACAAATTGATAACCCCAAGATTAACGGACAACAGTGCGATTATAGCTAACAGAGCAAAGAATCCTGTGGCAAGTGCTTGACCGGAAACCTGGGCTATTGTTATAAATGACCCCAGTTGTTTAGATGAACGTTCGCCTGTTATTATTTGTTTTAATACGACCAACAAAGTTTTTGATTGGTGGTATGTTTCACGGGCCCCAGAATAAATAGCACCGAAAAATCCCTTTTTACGAAATTCTGTTTTGCTGCCATCTGCAACCAATCCCCATCTTTGTGCTGGTTGCAATTTGACCTGAACCAATTTATCGCCACGTGCTATCATAACGTTTGCATCGTGTTTCGCGGCGATTTCTTTGGCGATAACCAATTCGCCCCAATTAGTAATTTTAGAATTATCAATTTTCAATATGATGTCACCCGGCTTGATTCCGGCCTTGAATGCGACACTTTCTTGAATAACCTGACCAACAACAGGCAATTGAACAGTTTTGGGTTTAAAAGCGAACATTGCAGAATAAATTGCCCACGCCAACACAAAGTTCATAAACACACCGGCGGCGATAATTATAAACTGTTTCCACGCAGGCACGGACAAATAGTGCCCCTTTTTTTCCTTGGCTGACAATTGTGCATATTTTTTGCGGTTAAACATATCTTCTTGGCCATATATGGAAACATAACCGCCCAATGGTAAACACGCAATTTTCCAAACAGTGCCACGTTTATCATTCCATTTGATTATTGCCGGACCAAAACCAATTGAAAAAGCATCAACACGAACACCGGCCCAACGTGCCGCCAAAAAATGTCCTAATTCGTGTATAAAAACAACAACCCCCAGAACAATTAACAAAGCAATAATTGTTGTTATTGTGTGCATATTTCCCATCCTTTCCTTTAATCAAAATATTATGCCAATATTAACCAAATCAATGGCAACGCATAAATCCACCCATCAAAACGGTCCATTACGCCGCCGTGATCGCCAAGAACATTACTAAAATCCTTGATTTGCAATTTACGTTTAACAAAACTGGCGGTAAAATCACCGTATTGAGATAATAAAGATATGCTGATACCAATCCATAATAATTGGGGCATAAAACCGCCAAGTAAAAATTTGCCGTATAAAATTGCGGCCGCTGTTCCACCAATGACACCAAAAATCTGGCCCGCCCACGTTTTGTTCGCAGATATTTTTTCCCATAATTTATCGCCACCAATCAGATGACCAAAAAACCATGCACAAATATCAGCAGAACAAATAATAATCAATAACAATAACATCGTCATTGGACGTTTTGCAACAGTAAGAATCGACATAAAATCCAACGCCAATAATGCCAAAAAGCATATAAATACGAACAAGTTAAATTTGTTGAACATTACACTGCGTGGTGCGTTCCATAAACAGCGAACAAATTCAAAAATTGCCGCACCACCAATCAACAGCGACAACCAAAACACACCGTGCCAACCGATTTTTTCAATAAAAGCGGCCAACACGAATACAAGTCCAATTCCCAAAGAAACCAAAACACGATTAGATGTATTTGACATATCTTTTGCCTTTATTTTTTACGTCCGGAATAATTTGCCTTTTTACCACCACCAAAACGTCTGTTGCGTTTGGCGTATTCATCCAACGTAAATTGCCATAATTTTTCACTTTTTACCAAATCAGGCCAATGTTCTGGTATGAATAACAATTCGGCGTATGCCAATTTCCACAACAGAAAATTAGAAATTCTGAATTCATTACTTGTTCGAACCATTAAATCAATAGGCAACAATTCCCCCGTATCTAAAAATGTTTCAAATGTTTCACGTGTCACAGGTTTGCCTTCGGCGATGGCATCATTAACGGCATTAACAATTTCGTCTTGGCCACCATAATTTAATGCAAAAACAACGGTTCCACCGGTGTTTTCGGCAGATTCAGATTCCAATTTATCGCACATATCCGCCAATTTTTTTGGCAATCTGTCGCGTGTCCCAATTACGCGATAGCGTAAATTTTTTTCCAATGCATGTTTAAGATTTTTCTTCATTTCAGAATAAAACAAATCCATCAAGAAATCTATTTCTTCCTTGGTTCTGTTCCAGTTTTCTGTTGAAAATAAAAAGAACGTAATTGTGGAAACACCACGTTCGATAAACCAATCAACCAGATTTTCGAAATTTGCGATACCGGCCTTGTGTCCCATCAGCGGTGGTAAACCACGCATCTCGGCCCAACGGCGATTACCATCACAAATAAAAGCAATGTGTTGCGGAATCTTTACCGGAACTTTTGATTCAACGGATTTCTTTTTGAATATATTAAACATTTTTCTGCCTGTATTATGTTGTTAATTTACTTTATTTTTATCACACACCTAGACAGCCATAATATCAGCTTCTTTTTGTTTTGCCAATGCATCAACTTCGGCCCCACGTGAATCAAAAAGTTTTTGTAAATCATCTTCGTATTTACGTTGGTCGTCTTCGGAAATTTCTTTGTCTGTGACGGCACGTTTAATTTTACCCATTGCATCTTGGCGAATGTTACGCATAGAAATTTTTGCTTCTTCGGCGTATTTACCGGCAACCTTGGTTAATTCTTTGCGGCGTTCTTCGGTAAGTGGGGGCATATTAAGTCTGATGACACCGCCGGCACTCATTGGGTTTAAACCCAACCCAGAATCACGAATCGCTTTTTCAACCGGACCAACATTGGAAATATCCCAAACTGTGACGGTTAGTGTCTGATTGTCCGGGGTGGAAACAGTAGCCAGCTGATTCAAAGGCATATCAGAACCGTATGTTTCAACGCGAACACCATCCAATAAATGAACCGATGCACGACCCGTGCGAAGACCAGCAAATTCGTTACGTAAAACATCCAATGTTTGTGCGGTTTTTTGTTCAACTTCTGATTTTAATAATTGATAATCCATTTATATATCTCCTTAAGGTATAATCAGAGATTAGCAAATTGATTTGACATTTGGCAAGAAGAAATATAGAATAGCGTTCCGAATGGGGTTGTAGCTCAGTTGGTAGAGCACTTGCATGGCATGCAAGGGGTCGTCGGTTCGAGTCCGATCAGCTCCACCACAAAATTCAAACCGGTGTAGAACCGGTTTTAATTTTTTTATGATGTATGTTTCGGACAAGAACTGATTAACTCTATCATTTATCGTTAGCCGTTAAAAATATGAATGTTTTTATAGAAATATGGTGTTGTGTTATAATTTAATTTAAAAAATAAAAATCGCCGAAAAAATCGGCGATTTGTGGTCGGTGTTTTAATCTGCTTTTGGTAAGTCTTTATATTTGAATTTTAATATGCATTTATTATCGTCGGCGGAAAACTTTACGTTTTCCACAAAAGTATCTTGGGCCAGCAATTCTGCAAAATCTTTGATGTCTTGGCAAAATGTTTCATTGTTTCCAGGAAATTCGAAAGAATTATCTTCTTCGTTTTCGTGATACCTATAGTCGTAGTTGCCGTATTCAGGAACCACATATGCCGTTATTGCACCCCAAACATACGCAGCTGGAGCAAAACGAACAACGTCGGGTTGCTGTGCCCATACTTTAATTTGATAATATCCCCCATCAGATGTTGTAAAACGTGGGTACTTTCTTTGATCATCATTAGAATTCCCATAATTAACATCAATATTAACGGGGTCCAGATGTAAAACCTGTTTCGCAAATCTTTCAACCCATAATTTCCTTACCTCTTTAAGTTCAGGATGTTTTTCAAGATATTGAAGGTCCATTGGCATAGTTTCTACAAAGAACTCATATGGTGTGCGATTTCCCGCGTCTAGGTATATGCAGTAAGCTTTGAAAACATCACTGTCTTCCGCTTCACTACACGGATCAACCGGGATGCAAGCCTTGGTCTTTTCAACCCAAACATGTGTGCCTTTTTTTATTAACAGGTCGCATAAGGCTTTGCGGTCTTCGGGTGTTGGTGCCGCGGATGCGGAACCTATAACGGTTAATCCCGCAAGGACTGATAATAATGTTTTTTTCATTCTTTCTCCTTATTTGTTTATGTTGGTATTGTACCATATTTATGCGACTAAGTAAAGACTGTATGCGACATACATTATTAAAAACACAATTCCACCAATGCGACTTAGTTTTGAATTGCGATATGCAAATATCATTAATAATGTTACGGCAAACAGTGCGATTGCTGCATCGGTTATAAAAGCCGGTTG
>CACYQE010000011.1 GCA_902776515.1 uncultured Pseudomonadota bacterium | reverse complement strand
TGATAGAAATATAAGCGAAGAAGACATTATTAAACATCTTGATAATGGCGAAATGCCAACGATTCGTTTATATTCAACTGGTGACCCTTCACACAGAATTTTCTGTAAGGATGCGGTGCGTGGTTCTATTGGATTCCCGGAAAACAACGAAGATTTAGTTTTAATCAAATCAAATGATGGTTTGCCAACATACCATTTTGCACACCTTTGTGATGACCATTTTATGCGTACTACACATGTGGTGCGTGGTGAAGAGTGGTTACCATCGTTGCCTTTACATTATCAGTTGTTTCGCATGATGGAATGGGTGCCACCAATTTATATTCATACGGCAACATTGGATAAAATTGATGCCGAAACAGGCAAACAACGAAAAATGTCTAAACGCAAAGACCCAGAGAATAATGTGGAATTCTTTTTTGCTGGTGGTTGGCCAACGGATGCTTTGGTTGAATATTTGGGTAATATTTTGGCCCCGGGATACGAAGAAGCAAAGTTAAAGGGTGCGGTAAAATCTTTCTGGGAATATGAAATGAAACCGAAAAAAATTCCAATGTCTGGCGGGTTGTTTGATATGAAAAAATTGGAATGGTGGGCCAAGGAATATATTGCTTCTATGTCGGTTGCTGACTTGGTTAAATCGGTCACAGATTGGGCAAATGAATATGGTGATGAAAAACAAAAAATGCAAGTCGCAGACCAAGAATATTTGACCGGCGTGTTATCTATTGAACGCGACAATCCAAAACGTATACGTAAAGATTTTATCACTTGGAAACAAACGTTGGAAATTGTGGAATTTTTCTGGGACGAATTGTTTGTGCCAAATACGGAATATCAATATAACAAGGATGTTTTAAAGGCATTTTTGGAAACGTTTGATGTTGCCGATGACAAAGATACTTGGTGGAACAAAATCGTTGATATTGCGAATCGGTTTGGTGTTAAAAACGGTGATGTGGCAATGAACCTGCGTGTTGCGTTGTCTGGTCGCACTAATACCCCTGATTTGTATTCTATTATGCAAGTAATGGGTGCGGACAAGGTTAAAGAAAGAATCAAAAATGCAATTTAAACCTAACTTTGATTTGTTGTGTGATTTCGAAAAGGTCGAAAAAGCAAAAGATTTTGCTTGTAATTCGGCTTTTGTTGCCGTGTTTAAGCGTGGTAATAAAACCTTGGTTTATATGGGTGATATACATGGTCAAAACATATCTTTTGATATGGTTGATATGTGCTTTTCCGCCGATTTCGGTTTGCGGCCGGGTGTGTTGTTGGTTGAATTTGAAAATTCTGGTCGTAAATTAGACAGCACTTTTAACAGAAATACATTAACCTATGCGGCGGCTGTCGCGGCAAAGCGGGGTATTCCGGTCGTGTTTGCTGATTTATCAGAAAGTCAAATGCTTGATGTCATAAATAGCGGTTTTCCAAACAACCAGATTAATGACGAAGATTTACACAAAGTATTACGTGCCGGGCCCACGGGAACAAATGTATACCAAAAAATGTGTGAATATCTGAACAGATTTGGACGTAACAGATTTATGTTAGAAAATATTGCAACCGCCTTGAATAACTATGATACTGTGTTTGCTATTTTTGGCACCGGGCATTATGAAGAACAAAGGTTGGTATTAGAAGATATGATGGGAAAACCGGAATATATCACAAGAATAAAAAATATGCGTGATGATTTTTCTGATGTAAAAATAGAACCTGTGACAATTTTTGATTTTAAGAAAGGGGAATAAATGACAAAAGACAGACGCATTGTTCGGCATAAACTTAAAAATGTTAAAAAGGATAAACACGCATCGCGTTTGTTGCGTGTTCTGCGTGCAACGGGGCTATTCCGTTGGGAAAGGCCGTCAACCCACAGCGAAGAAGTTTTAAACATTTTGACCCATGGTATTGGTATTGGGCTTGCTTTGGCCGGGTTATGTTTATTGGTGGCGTTTGCGGCAATATATGGAACCGCGTGGTCAATCGTATCTTGTGCTATTTTTGGTGTGACTATGTTCACATTATATTTTGGGTCGACAATGTGTCATGCGATGATTGGTCAAAAAAGCGAATGCTTTTTTGAAGTTTGGGACAGTGTGGCCATTTATGCATTGATTGCCGGTACATACACGCCATTTTTGTTGGTGAATTTACGTGGTGGGTTGGGTTGGACGGTGTTTGGAATTTTGTGGGCGATTGTTATTTTTGGTGCGGTTATAAAAATTCGTAATCCACGTCAGCAACCAAAATGGGTGGTCGCATTGTATTTAATAATGGGCTGGACGTTGTTGTTCATATTGCCACCGATGATTAAACATATACCTGCACGCGGTTTGTGGTTTATTTTAGCGGGTGGATTATCATACAGTTTTGGTGTTATATTCTATTTGTGGCGGCGTTTGAAATTTTCACATGCGATTTGGCATCTGTTCGTTATTGGCGGAACAGTGTGTTTTTTCTTTGCGGTTTTATACGGTGCAATTTTGGATTATGCTGTTTAATATTTTTTTCTTGTTAAAGATTTTAATTGGTATAAAATTGTCATTGACGTGATGTGTTAATCGCGTTGGGCTTCAGAACCCGTCAATAGGCGTCAGTGAAGACGTAAAAACTCCAACTTGTTGTGGTTGGAGGGTGTGGAATATATTGAATAACACACGCAATTCCTGTTGATTGTTCTGAAACTCCAACCACCTTTTTTGGTGGTTAGATTTTACATCAAAAAGGGGTTGAAATGTCGCACTTTTGGGCAAATTTGGTGGTTTCGTTTATTCCGTTCCGGAAAATTAGGCGTAAAGTTCGCAATAAAATTATGATTAAAAAAGTGCCTTTGCATGAACAGCAGAAAAAGTATAACCAACTAAAATCACAATGGCTTGTACACAATAATGGGAATTTGTTGTTGCCGGCCCGTTTCACAGAGTATGATTTAATTATCCCAATAGGTGCAACTTGTCATATTTCATGGTTGCTGGCGGCGTTTCAATTGCGTTCGTTTTCTATGCCTTTTGAATGGACGGGCGGAATGGAACCAGCAAATTGGTATATAAACCCATTAGTTCAGCGTGATACAAGGTTTCGTGAAAAAATAGATGCTGTTTGTAACGATTTTAAAGATTTTTGTAATCATGGTGATTTTATGCAACTTACCGATTGTAATCCAAAAAAGGAACATCACATGGTGGTGAATATTAAAACCAAAATACGATTTATGCACGCATTTCCTGCGGACAGAAGTTTTGAATCTTATGTTCCTGAATTCGTAAATAAAATGACCAGACGGTCCATCAGGTTAAAAAAATATATAGAAAAATCGCAAAAAATATTAATTTGTTGGCTGCATAAAACATGGGAGCAAAAGGCTTTTATGGATGCAACGGTTAGTGACCAAGATATAAAGTATGCGGTCAAAATGTTAAAAAACAAATATCCGGATAAAGAGTTTGACTTCGTATTTTTTGAACACGATGGTAAAAAGGGCAGGTTTGAATTTGATAAAATTTCTGTTACGCCTAATGCTTTTCGGGTCAGGTCAAATCATTTCCTGGTGGATAATGAGTATGGTTTTTTATGGCGTTTTCATCATGAAGCCCATTCGCATATTCATGTTGTTTCAGAAATGTTGGATAATATAAAATTATCACGAAAACAGCAGGTTATAATTGACAAATAATATAACGGTGATACAATAATTTTGATGTTTATAAAACTTGATTTTTTGACATTTATCACAACTACAACCCCGTTTGGGGTGCGGTAATTTATGTTTGCGTTTTTTATAATGCGTTATTATAATCAATCAGTTAAAAAATAAATCTAAAAAACTAGGGGTTTTTATTATGTCATATCCTATTGAATTGGTTCGTCATTCATTGGCACATGTGATGGCGGCGGCGGTGAAAAAGTTGCACCCGGATGTTAAATTTGCGGGTGGTCCGGCAATTGAAAATGGTTTCTATTACGATTTCGATACCGAATATCGTTTTTCCGAGGAAGATTTTGCCGCTATTGAAAAAGAAATGCGTGATTTGATTAAATCAAATGGTCGTTTTGAACAACGTATTGTTGAATTGGACGAAGCAAAAAAAATCTTTGCGGACCAACCGTATAAAATGGAATGGTTAAACGAATACGATGCGGCGGGTGAAAAGTTATCTATTTATACTTTCCGTGATTTTACTGATTTGTGTCGTGGTCCGCACGTTGAAAGTTCCAAAGATTTACCACGTGACGGTTTCAAAATTCAACGTTGCCGGTGCGTATTGGAAAGGCGATTCGAAAAATAAAATGTTGCAACGTATTTATGTTGATGCGTTTGAAAGCAAAGAAGCATTGGATGCACACTTGAAAATGATGGAAGAGGCCGCCCAACGCGATAACCGTAAACTGGGTAAAGATATGGATTTGTTTCATTTTGAACCTGAATATGCACCTGGGGCCGTATTTTGGCACGATAAAGGTTTTAAGATATATCGGCGTTTGATTGAATATATTCGTGCCCGTCAAGATCGTGCAAATTATTTAGAAATTTCTACACCATCTGTTATGGATAGATGTTTGTGGGAAAGATCAGGACATTGGGCAAAATATGGTGCACATAATTATTCCGGAACAACCCAAGATGGCAAGGTTTTCTGTGTAAAGCCGATGTCTTGTCCGGGTGGAATGTTGGTTTTTGGTCAGGGGATTAAATCATATAAAGATTTGCCGATGTATTTGGCCGAATTTGGTAAGGTTAATCGTTACGAGGCGGCCGGTGCTTTGGCGGGCCTGATGCGTGTTCGTGAATTTACTCAAGATGATGCTCATATTTTCTGCACAGAAGATCAGTTGGAAGATGAAGTGGTTAAAATTTTGCGTTTTATCAAAGATATTTATAACAAATTTGGCTTTGAAAAAATCACAATGAAACTGGCAACTCGTCCTTTGTCTGAATTCAGAATCGGTTCTGATGAAATTTGGGACAAGGCCGAAGGTGCGTTGAAACATGCATTGGATGCAAATGGTATTGAATACGAGATTGCTGAAAATGATGCTGCGTTTTATGGACCAAAAATCGATAATTATCTGCGTGATTCTATGGGACGCGTTTGGCAATGCGGGACGGTCCAATTGGATATGAATTTGCCGGAACGTTTTGATTTGTCGTATATCGGTGAAGATGGCGAAAAACATCGTCCGATTATGTTGCATCGTGCAATGTTGGGTTCTATTGAACGCTTTATGGGCATATTATTAGAATCAACGGGTGGTAATTTGCCGTTATGGTTAAGTCCAGAGCCGGTTGTTGTTGTTCCTGTATCGGAAAAATACAAAGATTACGCCGAATCTGTTGTTGCTGATTTACGTAATGCCGGGATTTATACACGTGCCGATTTGCGTGATGAAAAAGTAAATTACAAAGTACGCGACTTGTCTTTGGCAAAAACACCAATTATTGCGGTTGTTGGCGAAAAAGAAATGAACGATAAAACCGTGACATTGCGGCGTTTAGGAGTTGAAAAACAGGAAGTAAAACCATTGTCTGATTTCGTTTCAGAAATGATTGATGCGGTTAAATTGCCAATGTAATGACCGTGGTAAATGGTTAGTGTGTTCGGTGGTATATCCTGCCGAACACCATAACAAGGAGAAAATAATATGAAAAAATTTTTATTGATATTGGCAATATTGGCACCTGTTTTTTTGTCGGCTTGTTGCAGTTGTGAAACTGAACCAATAGTCGAAGAAAATCATAAATTGATTGTGCCACCAAATTTTGGTGCAAAGCCTGCAAAATAATTTTTGGTATATTCGTTTTTTTGTGGTATAATGTTCCCATAAAAAGGGAGATACCATAATGAACGATGAAAATTTAGATTTATTAGATTTAGACGATACGGATACTGTCGCCGAAGATAATTTACCAGAGGCTACACCGTTTGTTGCACCGCGTCCACATCGTCCGTGGTTGTTGATGGGTATTGGTTTGGCGGTTATCGTATTGGCGGTATTTATTATCATCAAAGTTGTAGGCAGCAATTCTTCTTCTTCAATAGAAGTTGATTTAGGTACCCCGGTTACAGTTGAAGAAAGGGCGGTAGAGGTCACGGGCCCAGATGTTCAACCAATGCCTGTTGTTCCTCAGCCTGTTGCTGTTGAATCTGTTGTTGCACCGGCTGCACCTGTGGTTCAGCCTGCACCTGTTGCCCCGGCACCGGTTGTTGCACAACCTGTGGTTGAACAACCGTCTGTTCGTGTCGTTCAGGACAGAAAGGAAGTCAAATTCCAACCCGAAAAAGTAACGACCGAGGCCCCGAAACCTATTGTTAAGCCGGCACCAAAACAGGTAAAAACTGCGACTAAACCAAAGCCAGCACCAAAGTCGGCCACAAAGGTTGCTAATGGTGGTTGGTATGTTCAGTTTGGTTCGTACAGCACGCGTGAGGCTGCTGATGCCGCGGGTAAAAAAATACGCAGTGGTCATCCAAGTTTGTTCCAGGGAAAACAATTTGTTGTTTTGGCGGCTGTTTTGCCAAATGGTCAAACAACATACAGATTACGCGTGGCATTTTCTACGTCAAATGATGCAAATGGTTTTTGCCGTAATGCAAAATCAGATGGTGTAGATTGTTACGTTGCAAAATAATAATCACGGTCAAAGGAGATTTTTATGTTTGGAAGACTTGGTTGGACAGAAATATTACTGATAGTTGTTTTGTTAGTAATTTTGTTTGGGCACAGCAAAATTCCCGGCATGATGAAAAACCTTGCCAATGGTATAAACGTGTTCAAGAAAGAAATAAAATCCAAAGATGGCGAGCAAGCCAAACCTGTTGAGAAAAAGACGGCGGTAAAAAAAGCTAAATCTAAAAAGCCTGCTGCTAAAAAGAAACAGAAATAAAAAACAAGGACGTAAAAAACGTCCTTGTTTTTTTGTGCCATTTTTTATATTTCGTGTTTTTCGTGTTCTTCTTGTTCTTCGATGGTCATTGTCGCCAATGGACGTGCCAACATACGTGACAAACCAATTTCATCCCCAGATATAACACTGTAACCAAACGTTCCGTTTTCAATACGGTCCAATGCTTGATTTATTTTTAACAATAAATTATTGTCGCGTTCCGCCATGCGGAGCCTGAGTGTGGTTTCTTGTTCAACGGTTGCGTTGTCAGATTCATCACCCGTTATCCCGGAACTGGCCTCGGTGTTTCCTTTTACGGATTTCAATGCCGATGCGTTTTGATTTAAAATCTCTTCTTTCTGTGCACTTAATAATTGATAAAAGTATGCCAATTGTTCTTCGCACATATATGGTTCCGATTTTTTTGGAACATATTTTGGTGGTAATTCAATATTTTTATAGTCTTTTTTTGCCATGTTTATGCTCCTTTGAGTTCTACAATCCAAGCGGAAAGTGTTTCTTGGTCCATTAATCCACTGCGTGCTTCGACCAATTCACCGTTTTTAAATGCCAATACGCTTGGAATCCCGCGTATTCCAAAACGGGCAGGTGTTCGCATATTCGCATCATTTACTTCAAATTTAACAAAGTTTACATCGTCCATATCATCAGATGTCGCTTCAAATATAGGGCCAAACATACGGCATGGACCGCACCACGGTGCCCAAAAGTCAACAAGAGTCAGGCCGTTGCCAGTTAATTCGGTGAAGTTTTCATCGGTTGCGTGTTTTACAGCCATTTTTTTCTCCTTTTTTATTGATATTTTGACTTAGTGTATTATAATCGCCAAAAAAAGCAAGAGAAAACATAAAATGAATAAAATCATATACTTAGATGCGGCTGCAACGGCATTAAAACCTGAAGCTGTTATAAGTGCAGAAAGTGATTTTTTACGAAACAGATATGCGAATTCCGGGCGTGGGATATGTGCACGTGCCACGGCGGTTGATGATATGGTATTGCAAGTACGCAAAAGAATCGCAAATTTTATAAATGCTGATACGGCTCAGGTTGTTTTCACATCTGGGGCAACAGATGGATTAAATCGAATCGTTAATATAGTATCTGGTCAAACTTGGTATTCTGAAAAGTCAATTGTTGCTGTGTCTGATTTGGATCACCATTCGGCACGTTTACCGTGGGTGGAATTATTATCACGTGGTAAAATTCAAAAAATACTGCTTTGCGAACTGGATGAAAATTTAGATATAAAAATTGACTCTGTTCCGAAAACAGATTTTTTGGTTATAACTGCTATGTCAAATGTTTTGGGTCGTCCCCAGGATGTGGGTGCAATTATTTCTGCGGCCAGGGCAAAGAATCCAAATGTTGTCACCATTGTTGATGCATCGCAATACGTTGTTCATGAAAAGATAGATGTGAAAAAATGGGATTGTGATTTTATGGTGTTTTCGGGTCACAAAATCGGCACAGATACAGGAATCGGAATTTTATATATTCGTGATACGGAAAAATATCGCCCCGACAAATTTGGTGGAGGTATGGTTTTAAAAGTATCTGATTCGGATTTGATTTTGAATAATTCGCCCGAAAAGTGGGAGGCCGGAACATTGCCATTAACCCAGATTTCTGGTGTGATTCCGGCCATTGATTATATGGAAACGAATCGTCCGGATATGAATTTGATAAGATTTGCATACGATGAATTATCAAATATTTCGCGTGTAAAGATTATTACTTCGCGGAATGCAAATATTTTAAGTTTTAATATAGACGGTATGCATCCGTTGGATGTTGGGGCGTTGTTGGGTGCAAATAATATATGTGTTCGTGTTGGAAATATGTGTGCTGCGTGGATTCATAAATATCTTGGGATAAATGGTTCTGTGCGTATATCTGTTGGTCCATGGAATACGATGGATGAAATGCAATATGTCACAAAGGTTATCAAAGGGATTGCAAAGTAAATGTCGATTATAAAGCAAGATGTTATTGATGCGTTAAAGACAGTTTATGACCCAGAAATTCCGGTAAATATATGGGATTTGGGGTTAATTTACGATATTGAAATAGTCAACGATTCGGTTAATATCACAATGACGTTTACAAGTCCTACGTGTCCAATGATGGATGAATTGTTGGCCCAGGTAAAAAACGTTGTTGGAATAATCCCTGGGGTTGTGGGGGTTAATGTAAAATTGGTTTGGGAACCGGCGTGGGATTTGTCCAAGATGTCTGATGCGGCCAAGATAGAATTAGATTTAACAAATCAGGGATGGTAGTCATGAAATATTCAGATGTAAAAAAAATATTGGATATGATATCAGACCCTGTTCAAAAATTAGAAATGGTTATGGATTTTGGAAAAAATTTATTACCTGTTCCGGCCGATGCATTTTGTTCTGAAATAACAGGTTGCTCATCTTTTGTTCAAATATGTCGTGTTGGAACAAATTTTTATGGCACGGCCGATTCGGCATTGGTCCGTGGTGTTGTTGCAATAATTTTATCTATGGTTGATGGTTTGACCCCAGATGAAATAAAAAAATTGGATTTAGATTCAATGTTTTCAGATTTAAAACTTAATCTTGGGGCGGCACGATTGAACGGCGTTAATTCTATGATTCGTTTTTTGAAAAATTTGTGATACAATAAGACGTAAGATTTTATTCGGAAAGGAAAAAGATGAACGAAGATGAAAAAATTTTTCGTATAGGTATGGTGTCCTTTATCGTTGTGT
This sequence comes from uncultured Pseudomonadota bacterium, assembly GCA_902776515.1. Lineage (GTDB taxonomy): Bacteria > Pseudomonadota > Alphaproteobacteria > Rs-D84 > Rs-D84 > Enterousia. Next base: position 18,728 of record CACYQE010000011.1, on the reverse strand, counting down.
TGGGATTGACGTTCGCTATTCAGGTTTGTTACAGGGCCCAAAATCGCGAACGTGACAGGGTTCGTCGTGATATTGTTCAAACCCAACAAGAAATCGCGGTGGCCCAGGCAAGTTTTGCCGCCTATGTGCGACCAGAAATTTTACGTAACTTGGTGTCAGGCATAGAACCAAATGCCGAAGTCATAAGTTTTCATAAATCGGTTGAAATCGATAATTTACCTGATAGAGTGGAACAAAAGTAAATGTTTGAAGTGGGCAGGGATATTTTAAAAAGTGCGGGTGTTCGGCGGGGTGATGTTTCGGCCGGGCGTGGTCGTATGCGGTGGATTCAAAATTTCTTTATTCTTGCATTTGTGATTTTTGTCGGTCGAACAATGCAACTGGCATTACAAGGAACCGACCGCAGCAGGATTGCCGGTGCATCCGACAGGTGGGTTGTTAGCCGTGCCGACATTGTTGATCGTAATGGTGATATTTTGGCAAAAAATGTTGTGTCGGGGCATATTACGTTACGCCCGCGTCAGGTTAAAAACCAAGAAGAGGTTGCGGAACTTGTACACGCAATTGCACCGTATGAATATTCTGTATCCCAGGTGTTAAAAATTTTGAATTCTTCACGCAGATTTGTTTATATTAAAAAGTATGCCAGTGAAACTCAACGTGATGCTGTGATAAAGGCAAAATTGGCGGGTTTGGATGTTGAACCTATTCAGCAAAGAAAGTATCCAAAAAGACGTTTGTTTTCACACGTTGTCGGTTTTGTTGGTAACGATGGCCACGGACTTGAAGGGGCAGAAAGAACATACGATAAATACCTAAGTGATAATAAAGAGCCATTACAATTATCGTTGGATTCCAGAATACAATCGGTGTTTTATGAACAACTCTCACTTGCTATGCAGAAGTACCAGGCAAAAAATGCTATGGGGATGCTTATGAATACCAGTACAGGTGAAATGATAGCGATGGTTTCGTTGCCTGATTTTGACCCGGAAAATTTGAATTTGGATTCCATGTCGAATCGTTTATTTAAACCTATGCGTGCCACGTATGAAATGGGGTCTATATTTAAAATATTTAATACTGCGATGGCCATGGAAAACGGTATAAATAAAGAATACTATGTAAAAGAGGCATATAAAATTCGTGATAAATTCGGTCGTGTCGCCGCAAAAATTGGCGATGTTGCAAGTTTTAAACCGCCACGTCCGAATTTAACCGTTGAAGAAATAATGTTACATTCTTGTAATGCTGGCAGTGTTCAAATTGCGTTGGATTTACCGGATGGGACGCAACCGGAATTTTTCCACAGAATACATTTTGATGAAGTTTTAAATCTTGAATTTGGCCAAACAGAAAGAACTCTGTTGCCGCACAAGTGGGGACCGGTGGAGCGTGCAACCGTATCGTTCGGTCATGGTATTTCTGTGACACCTATGCATTTGTTGTTGGGGGTTAATTCTATGATAAATGGTGGCGTTTATATTTATCCAACAATGAAAAAACGGACGTTTGGACCGTTACGCGGGGAACGTGTGTTGTCTGATGAAATATCTGCACGTTTGCGTGGAATAATGTTGCGTATCGCCGAAGAAACAACCGCTAAACAGGCCAGAATCGCCGGTATTCAAATTGGTGGTAAAACGGCGACTGCTGAAAAGCGTGTTAACGGTAAAATAGACAAGTTCAAGAATTTAACCGCTTTTGTTGGTATATTTCCTGTTAATGCACCACAATACACAATTTTGGTTGTTTTGGATGAACCAAAGGGAACAAAAGATTCTTTTGGTTTAAGAACGGCTGCTTGGAATGCGGTGCCCACAGCAGGAAAAATTTTAGATAGTATCCTGCCATTGCTATTTGAATAAATTTAATATATAATAGCTTTTGATAAGAAAAGAGTACAGCGTGAGAAAGATAGTAGAAAGGTCCATGCAAGGACGTGCGTGGATTACGGCAGGTGACCAGGATTTACCTTTTGTCGGCGAAGAAGATTTGTTACGGCGTATTTTGGCCGGGCGTGGTATTGCTGAACAAGATTTTAATAAGTTTTTAAATCCTTCTGTCAAAGAATATATGCCTGATCCGTTTGTTTTGCGTGATATGCAGACCGCGGTTAGGGTCATTTCAGATTCAATAATCGCACATGAAAAAATTGCTGTATACGGTGATTATGATGTCGATGGGATTACATCAACCGCCATATTTGTAAAGTATTTGCGTGCCTTGGGGGTGGATGTTATTTGGCATTTACCAACGCGTGAAGGTGAAGGCTATGGATTAAATGTAGATGCTGTTCGTGAATTACATGATGCGGGTGCAAAAACGTTAATAACCGTTGATTGTGGTATTAGTGGTAATGCCGAAGTTGAAATGGCAAAATCTTTGGGAATGCGGGTTGTGATAACCGACCATCATTCACCGGATTCTGTTATACCTGATGCCGATGCGGTTGTTAACCCAAAACGGATTGATGACGAATCAGGGTTGAATTATTTGGCGGGGGTTGGTGTTGCGTTTTTAACTTTGGTTGCATTGAATCGGGAATTAAAGAATCGGAATTTATCGGAATTTTCTGAAAAATTAAAATCTATAAACTTGTTAAATTTATTGGATTGTGTCGCGTTGGGGACTATTTGCGATACGATGGCATTGGTCGGTTTGAACCGTGCTTTCGTTGCCACTGGTTTAAAGGTTATGGATTTGCGACACAATTTGGGATTAAAAACATTGATGGATGTCGCCAAGGTAAAAAAGATGTCCGTTTATGCGGCGGGGTTCGTTTTGGGCCCACGTCTTAATGCGGCAGGGCGATTGGATTCTGCATCGCCGGCATTGGAATTATTGTTAACAGATAATCCGTTGATTGCGTATGATTTGGCAATAAAACTTGATGCAATGAATCAGGAACGCATAAACATACAAAATGCAATAATGATTCAGGCAACAGATTTGGCTGATGAATGTTGTCGTCGTGGTAATTGCAGTTTGTTTATATGTGGTGATAATTGGCATGGCGGTGTCATGGGAATTATTGCCGGCAGATTGAAAGACAGATATAATTTGCCGACCTGTGTTGCAACGCGTTCCGATGGGGTTGTAAACGGTTCTGGGCGGTCGGTCCCGGGGGTTGATTTGGGTGCAATAATACATGATGCGTTGGCACTGGGGTTGGTTTCCGAAGGTGGCGGACATGCTGCTGCTGCGGGTTTTTCTTTGCATACCGACCAAGAAAAAGCCTTTTGTGATTTTTTGGAAAAGTCTGTTTTGGAACAATTGGGGGGCGAAAAGCCTGTGCCTGATATAATTGTTGATGCCCAGATGGATGCCGCAGGTGCGACAATGAAATTGATAAATGTATTAAAGCAAATGGAACCATTTGGCCAGGGAAATCAAGAACCTGTTTTGGTTTTGCGTGGTGCTGTTTTGCATCATGTGTCTGTTATGGGACATGGTGGAACGCATCTAAGGGGGGACTTTATTACGTCCAATGGTTCAAGACTCAGTTTTGTTGGGTTTAATTTGGTTGGAACACCGGTTGGGAACTTTTTACTGGACGATGCAAACATAAATACTAAAATGATGTTGTTGGGTCGTTTAAAAGAGAATGATTATAACGGGCGTGTTTCGGCACAGTTTATATTGGAAGATATCGCGGTATGATAACAACAGAACAAAAGAAAATTTTTGACGAGAAAATACGTGCTGCAAACACGATTGTTTTGTGTGGCCATAAAAACCCTGATGGTGATGCATTGTGTTCTGTTTTGGGATTGGCACAATTGATAGAATTAAATTATGGAAAACGGGTTGTTTGTGTATATGATGGAAATATTCCGGATTATCTGGATTTGGTTCCTTTGCGTAAAAATATACGTTATTTTGCACGTGTCGATGATGTTGATGCTGTGGATGTCGCAATTGTTATGGATTACGGTGCGATAAAGAATATCGGCGGTTCAAAAAGTTTTGCAGATAAAGCAAAATTTATCATTGAAATAGATCATCATATAAATAACGATGAAAAAATTGGGGATTTGTGCATTGATGATACTTCTGCATCTGCAACGGCTGAAATTGTTTATGATTTAATGAAGAAAATGGATTGGAAATATGATGCGGCTGTTTTGAATTTATTGATGACCGGGATAATAACAGACACAGGGCATTTTAAATTCATAAAACATGGTCGTGTTTTACGTTATGTGGCCGATTTGGTGGACAAGGGCGTAAACATCCAGATGGTGATGAACGGATTGGAAAACAAGGCACGAAAAACAGTTTTGGTTGAATCAATGGCGGCTGGACGTGCGGAATTTTTCTTTAAAAACAGGTTGGCTTTTGCATATATTGATTCACGCGAGTATAAAAATCTTGATGGTCGTGGCGAAACAGTTTTGGCGTTATTGCAACAAATACACGGTGTGGATTATGTGGTTTTATTAAAAGAACAAAAGCCTGGACAGATTGGTGTGTCTTTGCGTGGGCGTTTTAAACCGGTAAACAAAATTGCCGAGGCCCTGGGGGGTGGTGGACACGAATTTGCCGCTGGGGCGGTTGTTGCGGACAGTTTAGAAAATGTAAAAACATTGATTTTAAAAATGTTTCAGGAGGTTATAAAATGAAGCGTATTTGTGTAATGTTGTTTTCTGTTTTTTATGTATCCGTGTCTTTTGCGGCTGTTGATTCCAGATTGGTTGCAAATGCGGAAAAGTATCTTAATTCTGTGACCGGATTGACGGGTGATTTTGTTCAAACAAATAACGGCAAGAAAGAGCAGGGTAATTTTTCCATGTTGCGTCCTGGGCGTGTTCGTTTAGATTACAAAAATATGCCTGTTCAATTGATGGCTGATGGTTCTGATTTGTATTTTTATGATAAATCTTTGGACCAAATAACAACTGTTCCTTTGACCAGTACACCGGCTGGAATTTTAATCAGAAAAAAAATAGATTTAAGAAATGCCGATATAAATGTTATTGATACGATTGATGGTAAATCTACGTTTGCATTAAAGATGAATTTGCGTGGCCAAGAAGGGTTGGGAAATATGACCGTAACGTTCAATAAAAAACCGTTGGGGCTGAATTCTTGGACTATATTTGATGCGGTCGGTAACAAGACAGATGTTCAATTTAAAAATCTTAAAACAAAAACAAACTTTGGGAAAAACTATTTTCAAATTCAACGTCATAAAACGGTTACAACCAGTGGTGGCGATGATTTTTATGATTAAAAATGTTTGGAATAAGTTGGGCAGAATTTTTAGTAATATTATTGGTTGCGATTCTGGTTATACCAACGCGATACTGGCCTGATGTGGCACGTGCCTTGGCGGGCGTGGTAAAGTTTATTCGGTCAATGATTTGGCGAATAACAGATGCATCAGAAAAAATAAAAGAGCAAATAGAATTGGAAAAACCGTTGGACGATATTATGCAACGCACAACCCAAGATGTAATGGATACTTTTTCAACCAAGAAACCTAAATCCAAAGGCAGGGCGACCAAGAAATGAAAAAAATGACATTGATGGAACATTTTTCCGAGTTACGTCGCCGCATTTTATTTTCTGTGGTTTTTTTCCTGGTTGCATTTTGTGCAGGTTGGTTTGTCGCACCATATATTTTGGAATTTTTAACTGCACCTTTATTAAATGTATGGGGAAATGGTCGGTTGCTTTATACGGGATTGACGGATGGTTTGATGATACAGTTATCCTTGGCATTATTGGTTGCTTTGTTGTTAACTGTGCCTGTTGCATTATGGCAAATTTGGGCATTTATTAGTCCGGGACTGCATCAGAACGAGCGGCGTTTCATTGTTCCTATTTTTGTGTTGTCACCATTGTTGTTTTTAACAGGGGCGGCGTTTGCTTTTTATGTTTTGTTTCCGACTGTTTTTGGTTTTTTTATTGAGTTAAATGAATCGTCACCGGTTCCTGCATTGGTTATGCCGGCGGTTCGTGATTACATTGGTTTTTCAATTGGTTTGTTAAAGGTTTTTGGTTTGGCTTTTCAATTGCCATTGGTGTTGGTGTTATTGAACAGGGTAGGGATTTTATCACGTGAACGTGTTGTAAAAATGCGGCGTTACGCGATTGTGATAATAGTAATTGCTGCTGCGATTTTAACCCCACCGGATATAGTATCGCAAATTTTATTGGCTTTGCCTATGTGGGGGCTGTTTGAATTAAGCATTTTATTTATGAAAAAATAACGTCGATACCGTTTTATTTTAGGGCTTTTTTATGATATAATTGTCGTGTGAAAAAATACCTTTTATTTTTTTTAGTCTGTGCTGTTGGGTTCATGTTTTCTGCATGTGATTTGGAACCCAAGATTTCTTCGTTGCCCGACAGTGTTGGTGATTTTATTTCTGAACGATATCCGGCTCTGTTGGCGGACCCTGAAACAGAACCAGAAATTTATAATTCTGCTGTGACGGATTATGGTGTATACGAATCGCCTGATTTGTATGGAACAAATGCGACAAATGATTATGTGAATTATGCAAATGCATCGGATTATGTTTTGCCAACTAATGCCCCAGAAGAAACACCACAACCAGAGACGAAAGTAGAAAGTAAAAAAGAACCTGTTACAGAATCAGAACAGGTCTTGGTGAAAGAAAAAACACCAGATGATGTATTGAATATACCTGAACGCAGGGTTGAACAGACCGTCCAGCAAATCAAAAAAGAAAAAATAAAATCCGATAAAATAATCGTTAAAAAAGGCGATACATTATATTCTTTGGCACGTGAAAATGATACGGCGGTTAAAGAATTAATCGCCATAAACAACTTAACCGAACCTTATGTGTTGCATCCGGGACAAGAGTTGATGTTGGTTAAACCTGTCGTTAAAAATAACGCGGCCGAACCAGTCCAAGATTTAGTTATCCCTGAACGTAAACCTGTGGAACAAAAAAATCCAGATGTAAAAAAATCGGAAAGTGCCGAAAACAAGAAAAGTGAAGTTTCACAGTCTAAACCGGTTGTGTCCGCACCCAAGGCAGAAAATAAAAAACCTGTAATTACGGAAGCCAAGGTTGAAACAAAACAAGCGGTTAAAACTAAAAATATCACCGTTTCGGCGGGTGATACATTATATTCTGTTTCACGCAGATATGCGATACCTGTTAATGATTTGGCTGTTATGAATGGATTGCGTGCACCGTTCACATTGAAAAACGGTCAGAGTTTACGTGTCCCCGATGTGCCAGAAATTGTAAACAAAGAAACCAATGTGAAAAAAGTGGAGCAAACTGTAAAAGCACCAGAGCAAAAAAAGACAGAAAAAAATGCTCAAAAGAATACGGAAAAAAGTCCAAAAAAACCGGTTCAGAAAAAACAAGAGACCAAAAAAGTTAGTGAAAAAACAAAACCTGAATCAAAAAAAACTTTGGCCACACAACCAAAAATTGCGGCACGTTCTTCGTCAAAGTTTTCATGGCCTGTTCGTGGAACGGTGTTGTCGCATTTTGGTGCGAAATCTGGTGGTTTGTTTAACGATGGTATAAACATTGGTGCCGCATCTGGGACAACGGTCAAAGCGGCGGAAAATGGTGTTGTCGCATACGCTGGGAACGAAATCAAGGGTATGGGGAATTTGGTTATCATTCAGCACGAAGGTGGTTGGATGACGGTATATGCACACTTGAATTCAATGTCTGTTCGTCGTGGTGCACGTGTAAAGGTTGGGGATAAAATAGGTTCTGTTGGTCAAACGGGCAAGGTTACAAAACCGCAATTACACTTTGAAATCCGCAAGGGAACCAAAGCATATAATCCAGTAAATTATTTAAAAAAGTAAAATCTCAATAAATTGTTTTTGCTTGCTTTATTAAGCATCAAATAATATTATTCAAAACGAATCATTAGTGGTTCTGGGTGTAGAAACCTAATATCAAACCGTCTGCGCGGACGTAAAATGCTCCAACTGTTATCAGAAATGGTTGGAGGGTCGGTGAATATATTGAATAAACCGCACAATTTGTTTGATGATTGTTTCTAACCTCCAACCACCTTATGATTTGGTGGTTTTTTGTTTAAAAAAGCAAATAAAAAATCACAGAAAAGATAATCACAAAAACAAAAGGATGGAGTATGGAAAAATCATTTAAACATATTTTTGAAGTTGTGGCAGGTTGCTCATTATTTTTTCTTATTTCTTTGTTAATTCTATACGTTAATATGGATAACCGATTTTTTATGAAAGAACTTTTAGAAAATCTTATGTGGTGTATGGGCGGAATGTTTTTTATATTAATCCCGGTAGTGTATGTTATCAATATCATCACAAATTCAAATCGAAAATAAAAACAATTCCCTGGTTTTCAACAGGGAATAATTATTTTAATAAAGGGTGTAGTTATGTTTATTTTTTTGATTATTTATCTGATACCAAGTTTTATCGCTGTTATGAATACCAAATGTGTAAATAGAGTGGGGGCAATCATTGTGAATTTGTTATTAGGAGTAACCATTATTGGCTGGATTATAGCATTAGTTATGGCTTGTAATACAGGTAAATCAACAAAGTAATAAAAGAGAGAAATATGAAGTGTGGATTAGATAGCTTTAATCTTAAAAATGCTGAAATTGTTATTTTGGGGACTTTCCCGGGCGAGTTGTCGTTGTGTGCCAAAGCATATTATTCTGATAATCGTAATCAATTTTGGCGATTGCTTGGATTAGAATACCATGATTTTAATGGGTTGAAAAAATTAAATATCGGGTTATGGGATGTAATTGAATCTTGTGAACGAAATGGAAGTTTGGATAAAAACATCAAAAATGAAAAATATAACGATATGTCTTTGTTAAAAGACAAACGGATATTTTTTAATGGGAAAAAAGCCTATAAGTATTTTTTGAGGGCTATTCAAGAACAGCATATTGATTTAATAGTATCTGAAAAACAAATCTTGCCATCAAGCAGCCCTGCATTACCAGTCTCGTTCGAAATAAAAAGTCAACAGTGGAACAATATCTTGAAAAGGAAATAAAATGAGAAAGACATTAAGCATAGTTATGTTGTTCGTTTTGTGTGGATGCGGCGGTCTTACAAAACAAGAGTTTTTACAAGATGAAGAGAATGTAAAAAAACAATTAGAATTATCAAATAAAGCTGTGGCGTCTGGTTGTGATAAGATTGTCGAATTAAACAACTTTGTGGGACTGCGAAATCCGACCAGTGATGACTTAGCTGAAATTATACATATTTTTGGATTAAATAAAAACGATGCTACTGATATAGATAAAATATATGGAATAGATACATCTATAATAAAAACGTATAGTTGTACGGATATAAGCGAAGAAAAATATCAGTATTGTCTTAAAAAATATGGTGGTTTTTTCGATATATTTAAGGAAAATCAGTGTTTGACCCAAGTATACCAGGATTTACCACCGTGTGAAGCTTCAGATAAATATGATCATATTTTTTATTATTACGAAGGTAAAGATTTAGCCCAAGAAGTTAAAAATAAAATAAAACAAATTTATCCATTGCCAAAATCAGAGTACACAGAAGTTTTTTTATTAGAATTTACCCCAAATGAATTAATAACAGCAAATAATACAATACTTGGTAAATATGATGGGGATTATTGTTATAATCGTTATGGTGATTTTTGTGATAAAAACACGAAAAATGTCACGATATTAAATGCCATTAATGTATTATACAATTTTTGTAGTAACGAACATTATGGAAATGTAGGAAAAGAATGTGTTTGTTTTGCACATGAAACATATAAAAAAGTTAATTACCAAAATATACTTTATATTTACGAAAAAGGAGAATTACCATATTCAAAGAAAAATGAGTTTAATAACTTGTTTATGAAATGTGAACAAAAAATAGAAAAACAGCGTATCAAGGCAGAAAAAGAACGATACGGTGAAGCAGAAAATATAGATAACACCGGTGAGGCCATGGGTAATTTTATAGCAGAAACACTAGAAAATATTTCATATGCACATAAAATGGCAACGGAATCGCGTAAAAGAGCAGAAAAGACAAATAATAGATAAAAGTAGATATGGGGATTTTTATTAAAACCGTTGTCGCATAGTAAATTCGGTTGTCCATTTTTCATATTCCCGCGAATGGATGTTGGAATCACGTTTAGTGTAACTGAACGTAAATGTTGGGACAAATCCCCAGATATCTATCTTGTTATTAGATAAAGATATGCTGTATCTTTGTGTAAAATTACGTTCTGCTATTTCTGTGAATTTATGATTTTTGACCGCCCAACGTTCGCCATCATAATTTGTCCAATAAAAAGAAGAATCTAAATACAGGCTGAACCCCCACGGTATTTCTGCACCAAACCCCAGTCCTGTGGTGTATCGCCAGTTTGCATAGATATCATTTTTGGCGGTATCACGGTCAACACTACCCGAAACAACGATGTATTTCGAAGCATCAAAAGAGTAACTTGTATACGTGGAAATACCGTATGTTTGACCGTCCATATAATCGCCATATTCATCGTATGTGTTGTCCAATATACGCAATGTTAAACCCGATGTTATTTTACGTGTCCAATCGTAATGAGAATCTATTTTCCCACCAATCGCCCAATTATATTTATCCCAACCATACCATCTGCGACTTGCAATTGCGGCGGTCCATACGTCACCACGTTCCCATATATAACGTGGGCCGGTTGCCCCAGATAAATACAAGTCATCAAATTTATGTTTGTTATAAATATTTGTGTAAACATTGGCTTCATTTTTCCAACGCCAGTTATTGTTTAATACAAATTCATAATTCCCGCCCAGCGTAAAATTATAACCGATTGCTTTTTCTGGTTTTGGTAAATTGCGTTTAAATTTTCCCCACTCGTTTATAATGTATTCTTCACCACCCGAGGCCTGGTTGATATTGTTATCAGGTGCGGCACCGAAATTGAACCATAAATTCCACCGTTTGTTTTGGCGTGCGATATATCGTAAATACATCATTCTTTGTTTGACGTTATCGGGAATATTTTTCCCTGCCAATGCAAGACGTAAATGGTAATCAGCACGATACCATTGGTGCTTTGCCATGTAACACAAAGCCAGTTCATAACGAACCTTTGCTAAATCTGGTTGGTCGTCCAGTATTTTGCGATATATTTTAATTGCTTCGTCAATATTGCCCTTGCGTTGTTCTATTTGTGCCAACAAATACCAACGTTCTATTTCTATTGGTAAACTGTTAGTTTTTGGCATCATTGTCAAAATTTGTGTTGCATGCTCAAAATCCCCGGCATCAACCAAACGCCCGGCAAGTTTTATTGCATCCAGTGTTGACATTGTGATGGTTTTGTTCCCTTTCTCTTCTTGTTCTTTTGGGTGTTTGTTTCGTTGTGGTTCAGATTTCACGTAATCCATATAAGAACTTTCTACTACTAACGGGGCATGTTCTTGGGCCCACAAAGATTTTGTTCCTTGCTCACACACAAAGAAAAACGATAAAAATAAAGTTGTAAAAATTCGTTTCATTGTTTGTTTTTGCGTTATATACCATAGCAATAATAAATATTATTACCATAAAAAAATCCCCCGATACGATGGGGGATTTTGTGCTTTTTAATCCCAAGAAATATTATTTTTTCAAACCGTATGCACCTTGGAATTCCCATTCGCGTTCGACTTTACCTGCATCAGCACCTATACCAATATCTTGTTTTGATTTGTAATAGACGGTACCAGCGGCCTCGGTTGCGGTTCGAACCCCATTATTTCTGGGGTTCTTGTCCAATGTTTCTAGACCAAAATTAAAACCGACATAAAGTCAGCTAATTTTCTGGTGGGTGCATGGGGACTGTTTCACCACCTTGCAAAATTTGCTGTTAGCAAACCGGCATACATACGTCTGCCTTTTTGCTGCGGTTCGAACCCCATTGTTTCTGGGGTTCTCGTCCAATGTTTCCAGACCAAAATTAAAACCGACATAAAGTCGGTTTAAATTCTGGTGGGCGCATGGGGACTCGAACCCCAGACCCACTGATTAAGAGTCAGTTGCTCTACCAACTGAGCTATGCACCCATGGGTCACTTACATTAAGACCAGGGGATTATATATCTTTTTTTATAAAATGCAAGTTTTTATCAGAAGGTTTCGCTTTTCCATGTATGAAATAAGGTATCCATACCTATATAAAGTTTGGTGTTGGCGTGTTATCATATTTTTGTTGAAATGGGTGCGTTTACCCAGAAAACAAAAGGAGAAAAAATGAAAAAAATAGCTATTCCTGCTTTGGCGGCATTAATTGCATGCCCAGCCATGGCCGGTCAACATCACGAATATCAACAAAACAACAGCGACATGTGGAACCCGTATTTGGCACTGCGTGTCGGGGCAGGTTACACAAATTTGAACTATTCTTTTAATGATAAAAAGAAAAGTATGAACGATGAAGAAATGCACGGTCGTGTCGCACTTGGTTTAGAAATGTTCGATACAGCCAGAACCGAAGTTGAATGGTCTTTGTTTACAAAAATGAAAGAATCAAAAGATTTTCGCGATATCAAAGATGTAGAAATCAAAACAAAATTACAAACGTTGTTGATGAATGCATATATGGATTTGGGAAATTTCAAAATGATTCGTCCATTCGTTGGTTTGGGTGCCGGACTTGCGTTTGCAGAAGTTTCTCGTGATGTTCCGAATGTAGGAAAACACAAACACGACCAAGATAGATTTTCCGCAATGGGAACAATGGGTATAACATTTGATTGGAAAGCATTCGCTGTTGATATGGCATTACGCTATACTTATGCTGATTTGAATTCAGGCTTCCACAATTTTGGTGGCGATGTCGGTATTAGGTATATGTTCTAAAACAGAAAAACGATTCCTTTATTTGGCCCCGGTAATTCCGGGGTTTTCATTAGGCAATCATACCTGACGAAATTTAAAAACAAGTGAAATATAATTTGTTCGTAACATTCAAAAGGAGAAAAAAATGAAAACACTACTTAAAAAATTAACAACATTTACTTTGGCAATGGGTGCTGTGGCATTATTGACTGGGTGTGCAGATGATACCGCCCCCCGTCACGCAAAACATCACAGACATCACACAAATCAAGACCAAGAAATGGTTATGGTTGAAATGACCGAAACCATGACAGCCGAAATGGCGGAATCAGGAATTATGAAAGCAAAAATGTATACTAAAAATGGTCGTGGTGAAAAATCTGAAATGGGCTGTATAAAGTTCGTTGCTGCGGAAAATGGGATTAAGATGATGGTTGATTTAACTGATTTACGTCCAGGCAAAGATTACACAGTAAAAATATATAAATGTGCCGCGTGTTCAAGTAAAAACTGTTGCGATACAAAATGTATGAATATCAATTTACCAATATTATCTATTGATACCCCGGGTCGTTTGACCAAGACTTTTGATGTTCCTAATATCAATTGGAATGATTTGAATAATGCAAAAATTGTTTTGGTTCGCGATGGTGGGTATAAAGCAGCCTGGGGCAGGTTGCAGCCAACCATGGTTTTTTAATGGTTTTGTGTCAAAGAAAAAAACACCCAGTCGGGTGTTTTTTTATTGATTACAAATTTATCAAATATAAATCGTTAATCTTCTTCCTTGTCCGGGATTTTGCCGTCAGCAGACAACAGCACAGCAATCCAACGTGTTGAATCAAACTGGGCGGTGATAATAAACGTTGCCACCAATAATGGAACACTGAAAAACATACCGGCAACGCCCCATATTAAACCCCAAAAGACCAGGTTTATAAGTATAGCCAATGTTGACAGGTTTAACGTTTTACCCGTTAATTTTGGTTCCAATATGTTACCAAAAACAATCTGTAAGGCGACCAAGCCAACAGATATAAGTATTGTTTGATTGATTGTTGTGCTGGTTACTAATGAAAATACGATTGGTAATGCACAACTGATAATCGCACCGATTGTTGGAATGTAGCTTAACAGGAATATTCCAAAAGCCCAAATCCCAGCAAACTCTAATCCCAATACGTGCAACCACATGTATGATAAAAGACCGGTTATTCCCGAAACCAACGTTTTCATAAACAGATATTTTTTCATATTTTCGTCAATACTATTTAATATATATCGCATTTTTTTATTTTGGTTTTTGTTTGGGAACAGGGCTGCAAATTTTTTGTGAAAAGTACTTTGTTCAATAAACATAAATAATATGTAAACCAATATCATCCCCATTGATGTGGCAATCTTGGCAACAGATGACCCAACGTTTGCCACAATGGTGTTTATACTTGGTAATGTATCCAGTGTGAAGTTGAATCCAATTTTCATTGATATGTAACGCCACAAAGAATCCAAACTGGATTGTATATCAGGCATCACGGCCAGTAATTCAGAAAACATTGGGTGAACACGTGTTATAAATAAATATATCAATCCACAAAATGTTGCAACGGCAAATATTTTTGATATCAGATTAAAAGAAATTGCTAACCATTTTTTATTTTCCGCACGTGGCAACAGTTTACGGTAATATGTTGCAATAGCATTTATTAAATACCAGACAAATGTAGCAATCAACAAAGGAATGAATATAGAACTGCCCAACCATAAAACAAAAATCAGACCCGCAAATAAAATCAATCCGTTCATCGTATCATCCCCTTGGTTATATTATTGTTATTTTATCACAACTTTGCCTTGGGATAAAGTAGTTGTGTTTGTGGGTCCAACATTTTCTGTAAATGTTGGTTGATGACTAATGAACACAAATGTTGTGTCGGTCATAGTCTTCATTGTTTCTGCGATTTGGTGTTGAACATTCGCATCCGCCCCAGAATCAGGTTCATCCAGCAAGGCAAGTTTCGGTGCGGTTAACACCAATCGTAACAACATTAAACGTTTGCGTTCCCCCCCAGAAAAGCCAACGTTTACACATCTGTTTAACCAATCTTTTGGTATGTTTAACAATGTTTGTGCTTTTTCCAATCGTTCCAAAAATTCACCCATTGATAAATCTTTGCCTGTTTGAAAACGGTGGTGGGCCGCGATAGAGTGTTTAAGAAAACTTATGATTGTTAAGCCTGGTATTTCTGGAACGTTTTGGGCGCCAATAAATATGCCCATCAACGAACGTGTGGTTGCGTTTTCATTTGTTATATCACGACCATCAAAAATTATTTTTCCGCAATCAATTGTATATGCCGGGTTTCCTGCGATGGTGTTAACCAATGTTGATTTCCCGCATCCATTGTGTCCAGATAATAAATGGCGTTCACCGGATTCAACCGACATATTTATCCCATCAAGTAATTTTTTACCATCCAATGAAACAGAAAGATTTTTTACTTCTAAAATCATTTTTTATCCTTTGTTTGATGTCAACGCCATTTCTATTAATTGTTTTGATTCTACTAAAAATTCCATCGGTAATCGTGAAAGAATAGGGGTTGCCATAGAGCCTATAATTAACGCGGTTGCCGCATCAGTATCTAATCCTGATTGTGTCAGGTATAATAACTGTTCCTTGTCAATCGCACCGGTTGCCGCTTCGTGGGTTTGAACGTTACTGGCGTTATTGTAAACAATTTCTGGTAATGCGTTTGCGGTTGCACGATTTCCGATTAAACGTGTGTCGCATTTTGAAACATTCTTTGAATCTTGACCATTAAATTGAACCAAACTGCGAAATGTTTGACGCGACCAATCCAGTGCCACACCGTGCGATAATATGTTTGATTTTGTATTGTTGCCGATATGCAACATTTTGGTTCCGGTGTCGCTTTGTTGCCCATCACGTGTGATAGTTAATGAATAAAAATCACTGGCTGACCCATCGCCGAAAAGTATTGTTGATGGATATTGGTTGTATTCGCCATTTTTTTTTTGTTTTTGTTCATACCAATTTTGAACAGTTGCATATTTCACATACGCATTGTCGTTAACAACGATTTCAACAACCCCACTGTGCAATTGATGGTTTGGACGGCGTGGTGCACTGCAACCTTCCATATAACTTAATTCTGAACCGGTGTCGGCAATAATTAATGTTCTTTCAAATTGTCCTATTTTGGCGGTTTCAATTCGAAAGTAACTGGCCAAATCAATCGGGCATTTTACGTGTGGCGGAATATACACAAACGTTCCATCTGAAAACACTGCGGCATTTAACGCGGCAAAAAAATTATCGGTTGGTGGAACAACTGTGCCAAGATATTTTTTTACCAAATCAGGATATTGAATTACTGCATCAGAAAAAGGTAAAAATATGATACCGTGTTTCGCTAATTCCGCCGTATAGGACGTGTGAACAGAAGAACTGTCTATCACTGTATCGGTGGCCATACCCAATAATGCACGTTGTTCATCTTGGGATAAACCCATTTTGTCGTAAGTTTCTTTCAAATCGCTGTTATCGATTGGTTTTTGCTCGTTATAATAGTTTAACGCGTTGTAATCAATGGGTGCATAATCAATTTCCGCCCAGTGGGGTTCCGACATTTTTTGCCAATGCCTAAATGCCCCAAGTCGCCATTCTAGCAACCATTTTGGTTCTTTACGTGCGGTCGAAATTTTTCGGACAAGATTTTCATCTAGTTTCATCATTTACTTTCGGTATCGCGTGTCGCCAATTGAAAAGCCTGGGTAAAAAATGTTAGCGATTGTCCCAACAGACCGTTTAAGAATGTCGAAGCCAAAATGCCGTTTGGTTCAGTTGCATTAAGGTTCTGTAATAAATTGTCCGCACGTTTCATATAGTTCGATACATTTCTGCTGATTTCTGCATCCAGTTTTATAGAGCGGCGTAATTTTTCCATAACAAACGGATTTTTCGCATATTCGTCCAGCAGTCCGCCAAGGGCACGCCACAACGGGTGTTCCGAAGTATTACGTGGCATAATGTCCAGTGCGGCAAGAATAGGAATCAGGTTTTGTAACAAATCTTGGTAAATGATTTCGGCGTGTTCTGCGACCGCGTTTGTTGCGGACTTGTTTTTTAATGTGTTTTGCATTTTTACAATCAAATTATATTGATAAGATAAATTTTGTTCTATTTTATCCGATGCACGTTTTTGTTTAATTAAAAAAAACAGTTCAATCAAAGAGATAATTGTAATTATACAAACACAAATTGTCCCAATCAAAGAAAACATAATTATCATCCTTTTTTTTGTTATCTGTAACAGTATAGCACCTTTTATCGATTCGTGCGATTTTATCTTGGTAATTTTTTTACAATCAAAATAAAACAGTTGTTTTTTGGTCTTGCACAGATTCGGTCGAATTGTTATAATGAGCAATATAAAGCAGAATTTTACCAGGAAAGGAAGGAATATGTTTCGCAAAATTTTTATTGCTGCAATGTTTGCAACGGCCGCTGGCTATTGCTTTGCGGGGACTGATTTGCCACAATCTGTTACGTCTGAAGTGTTTTATGTTCAAGATAAAGAGGTTAACGAGGTTGTTAACGAACAACAAAATGTTGTTAATTATGACGAGGGTGCGTATATGCCTGTGCCGGCATGGCCACTTGCCGGGTCCGAGGCTGATGTTGTCGTGTCATGTGGTGCGGGTGCATGTGTCAAGAAAGCCCAATCGCCCGAAACAGACAATGGAAATATCAAGATTGTTTCCAAAATAGGTTCGGATATGTATGTTGAAAACAACTTTAATTTTGGCGGCCGTGCCGGAACGGGTTGGTCCGGGGGTGCCGATATGTTGCATGGTAATCAGATTCCTGTTGGCTTTGATGATGAATGCAATCGTGGTTCTGAAATGCCGTTGTTGCATCGTGAAGTTTTAGAAGATGATGGTGGTAATGTTTTATCTGTATCACGCAGTTCACATCGTAATTGTTCAAAGTATGCTGATCGCTATGATTCTTATTTGGCCAAGAATGGTTTGGTTGAAAAGACCCCAAGTGGTGCGATTGTTACGGGTGGTGGTGTGTTTGATGACAATGGAAATGCGTGCCCCGAAGGTATGGAACCGGTTGGAAAGACATTTGTTACAAATGGCTTTGATAACTTTGATACCGTTGAACGTATAGAAAATACCGAAATAACCGAAATCCCGGTTGACCCATCTGCGGATGCGGAACCTGATGTTACGACAAAAGATGCGGTGCGTTCCTGGGTTGTTGCAAATGGCCAGACATTGCGTGAAGTTTTAAAGTCTTGGTGCGATAAAGAAGGTTGGGATTTGGTTTGGGCGACATCTCGGGAATATCCAATTCAGGCAAGTGCTGTGTTTAAAGGACGTTTTTTGGATGTTGCTTCGGCGGTTGTTCGTAATTTTAGTCGTGCGACACCGGCACCGTATGCAAAGTTTTATAAGGGAAATCGTGTATTGGTTGTTTCGGCATCCGAAGAGTAAGTTCATTGTTTCGTAGGAGAACGTAGATGAGAAAAACAATAAAATTTTTTGCCGCGATAATGTGTTTGTGTGCCGTTGTTGGCTGTACACAAAAACAGTCGGCCAAGGTCGCAGCCGCGGTTGATCAGGATTTTATAAATGTATATGATGCGTTCGAAATGGCAAAAAATCCACGTGCCAAGGTTGACAGCAGTGATACGGTTTCTATGTCCGAGGGTGTTTGGTTGGGTGACAAATCTATGGTCGCCGAACACAAAAATAATTTGCCGGCTGAATATGAAACTGATACAGGTGTCACTATTTTATTAAGCGAGCCTGTGACATTACAAGTGTTGGCAAACAATATAAACTCTATTACAAAAATTCCT
>CACYQE010000010.1 GCA_902776515.1 uncultured Pseudomonadota bacterium | reverse complement strand
ACGCTCACCGGGTTTGATAGTCAATGAAAAATCACGCAAAATCCATTTTCTTTTGTTTTTGTATTTAAAAGAAACATTTTTGAATTCTATTTTTCCTTTTGACACAACCAAATCTTGGGCATCTGGTTTATCAGTTACATCTATTGGAACCATAAGTTCGGTATATGCCTTGGATGCGGCAGATAAACGGTCAATAATATCAGGTATAGAATCCATAATCATACCAATCATATTAACAACCATTGTATAAACAGATATTGAATAAACTATGTCTGCCAAATTCATTTCTGAATTGGAAAACATATATACACATAACACCAATGTTGCCCCAAATGTTATATCCCATATAAAATTCGGAACTGATAAAGCAACCCTTTGCCAAAAATAAGAACGACGTTTTTTATCCACCCTTTCTGTTCTAATCGGGTCAAGATAATCGTGTTCACGTAATGCACCGGCAAACAGCTTTACATTTGTTGCATTAGAAAAACTGTCAATTAATTTACCCGACAATTTGGAATTTATATCGGACGAATCTTTTGAAGATTTTTTAATTGGTTTGCGTAAATACCACATAAACAAAGCACGAAAAACAAATACAGATATAAATACTATCGCAATATATTTGTTAACAGAAAACAAAGCAACCGAATTTATCAATGCCATTGCAAACCGAATAACAATGTTGAATACATCAAAAACAATCGCATCCAATCCATTGGCTATATCGGACATTCTGGAATAAACTTGACCCGCCATACGTGATGTCCAAAAAGACATAGATTGACTGTGCACATAGTCTGTAAAAAATTCGGATATTTTGCGATTAGCCTTGGGACGAAAAATATGCATCAACCAATTACGTATCAATGCAAAAACACTCATTGTCAAACCAAGTGCCGTAATTAATATAATCGTTGGCAAACACCATTTCATCAAATTTACCCCGGCCGGTGCATTTTCCAACATAGCAACAACCCAACGTTGATACATTGGCCACAAAACATTATCCAATCCAACAATCAAACGTGTCAAAAATATACCAACCAACAGCCAAACAAACCCTTTGCAAACATAACGCAAATAAAAACCAGTTAATGTTTTTGGCATTTCTTTGAAATTTAGTGTTGTATTTTTTGACATAACCGCCCCCCAACTAATATTTTGCACGTGCGGCATTGTATCACAACAGCGTGTTTTTTTCAATAAAATATATTGAAAACACAGAATAAAATATGTAAGATACCTTTTGTTTTGGTCCCATCGTCTAGCGGTCAGGACATCGGATTCTCATTCCGGTAACATGGGTTCGATTCCCATTGGGACTGCCAATAAAAATTAAATTCGGCCTTGTGCCGGATTTTATTTTTATCCGGTGTTCCGGGAATCGAACCCATGATACACCGCAGCAATACCTGTGTAAAAAAACAAGAGAAAAACACCACCCAGATGGGTGGTGTTTTTTAACACAACCACAAATTTATTTCTTCATTGATGCCTGTAAACGATCCAGATATTCACTAAATGCATCAGCTGACATTTTACATTTCGATAATTCTTCTTGTCTCAGATACGACTTCACAGATTCTGTGGTTGGGTTTTTGATTAAATGTGCACAAGTTTTGTCTTTTAAAAACGCCGTTAATTCAACCTGGGCATCAGGATGTGCAATAAACTCAATAAGTTTAGGCGATTTGCTAATAACAAATTCTTGAACTCTCTTGCACGGATTAGCAATATATCTAATTGCATCAGGATCCGATTTAACAGCCAACATTTGTAATGAATCCGCCGGATCTTCGACAAACTTTAACGCTTTTACATTTTTAGAAATGGCAATACGCATATATTTACTGTCTGTGATATATTTTGCGGCATGCCAATTTTTTGTCATTGCTAGTTTGATTGTCTCTTCTGTTGGATGTTTTATATACTTAATTGCGTTTGCGTTGATATTGACCGCGATTTTTTGCACACTGCTGAAAGGGTTACCGATATACTCCAACGCGTGCCAATTTTGTTTTACCGCAGAAATCTGAACTTTTTCATTGGGCTTTGCAATAAATTGTATCGCCCGCCAATTTGCATTAACCGCCGCCAATTCAATATCTGGTGTTCTGCGTACATGTGGTATATCCGCCAACGTTTTCCAATTAGCGGTAACCAGAGCTATTTTTCCGTTTTCAATTTCTTTTGCACGTTCCCTATTCATAACAACACCTCTACAAAAGTTATGTTTTATCAATTTTTTTAACAACCACGTTGGCCGTTTTGTATCTTATTTGAAAATCCTGTTTTCAATATCGATTCCTGCAGTCGTTTAAAATAATCATTAAACTTATCTTCGGACATTTTGTTTTCTTGGATGATTTGTTCGTGTAACAAATAGGATTTAACCTCTTGACACGGATTATCAATAAGACTTGCACAAGATTTATCTTGTTTAAAAGCCTCCAACTGAACATCTTTTTCCGGATTTTTTATATATTGAATAACTTTTGGATTTTTACCAACTGCACATAATTGAACTTTTTTGGTGGGGTTAGAGATATATTCTATATTCTGGGGGTTTATGCAAACAACATTCATTTGCAATTCTTCGGATGGTTTTTTTATGAATTTAATCAAATCCGCATTATCTTGCACTAATTGCTCTAACAAAGCACCATTTTTAACAAATTTTGCATATTTCCAATCTTGTTTTAATACGGTTCGAACAACATCTTCATCTTGCACATCAATGTATTTAATAGCCAAAGGACTTTTTGCAATCGCAAAGTATTGAATTTCCGTACAAGGATTTTTTATGTATCTTATTGAACGCCAATCGGTATTTAATATAATTTTTTGCAGTCTTAACGTGCAAAACTGTTCTGGAACAGAGGCCAAAAGTTTTTTATCTTTTCGAATGGCTCTTATCCATGATTTTTCATCACAAAAAGCAACATTTTCTTTCATAATTTACCTCCATAAATTTATTTTTTGGCAAATTATAAACCCTGTTTTTTTATTTGTCAATTTTTATCTGTAAAAAAAACGGCTTGTGTCAATTTATCAAGATTTTAAAATATCCCTTGCCTGATTTAACAAGCCAATTGCCAAATCAACCTTGGCCATATCCAATTCACACGGTCCGGATATTTGCGGTTTTACCCCGGTTGTAATATTTTGGGGTGTGTCAGCGACCGTTTTCACCGATGGTTTCGCAACATCAATTGCCACAACATCAGGATTCACAACAAATTCACCGTTATAAATCATCTTTTTTACACCGGCAATTGTCATTCCACGATTATATAACAAATCTTGAATAGTTTTTAATCTTTCAACTGTTTCAGGGCGATAGTAACGCCGACCACCAGCCCCGGCCACCGGACGCACAACGTTTGGGAATTGTTTTTCCCAATAACGCAAAGTGTGTGCCGGCAAGCCCAGTTGCTTTGATACTTCGTTAATAGATGCAAAATATTCGTTTTCCATCTGAACTATTCCTGAACGGTTACCACATCAGCTTGAACATCAGCAACATCTTCGGAATCATCTGATTCAATTGATATTGCGGACATAACCTTTTCATTTTCGGCTGTTCTAAATAATGTCACACCGGCAGTTGAACGACCCGCGATACGTATATCAGATGCCGGTGTTCTGATAATCTTGCCGCCATCGGTTACCATAATGATATCATGATCATCGGCCACCGGGAACGAACCCGCCACAGCCGTGTTTTTACCACCCAATTTGATATTAGTAAATCCACCACCACCACGATGTGTTAAACGATATTCATACGAACTGGTGCGTTTACCAAATCCATTTTCAGATATGGTCAAGATGAACTCTTCGCGTGCGGCCATTTCCGCCATCTTGGCATCATCCAAAACCAATGTTGTTACTTCTTCTTCGGTGTCATCGGCCTCTTCTTCTATGCCGGTTGCTGCACGACGTGCCGCACGACTTTGCTTTATATAAGCCGCACGAACAGCAGAATCTGTTTCACCCCTGTTCAACATAGACATACCAATAATCTTATCATCTTTGCCTAATGTTATACCACGAACACCAGTCGAATTACGTCCAGCAAACACACGAATTTCCGGCACAGGGAATCTTATGCAACGTCCACGATATGTCGCCAAGAAAACATCTTGGGATTCATTACATGGCAACACAGAAACCAAACTGTCGCCTTCATCCAACTTCATTGCAATTTTTCCATTGCTGCGGATAGAATCAAAATCAGACATACGATTACGCCGCACTGTCCCAGATGCAGTTACAAACATCAAGAAATGTTCTGTCCCAGAATTCTTTATTGCCGCAACATCTTCTTCGGGAACCGGTAAAATAGCGGTAATTGTTTCACCATTTTCCAACGGCAACAAATTAACCAACGGACGGCCCTTGGCTGCGGCCGCGGCCTCGGGCAATTTGTATGTTTTTAATTTATAACATAATCCCTTGGAACTAAAGAACAACAGTGGTGTATGCGTGTTTGCGACAAAAACCTGAACCACGTAATCGTCATCCTTGGTTGACATTGCGTTGCGTCCTTTGCCACCACGTTTTTGTGCACGATATGTATCCAACGAAACACGTTTAATATAACCAGTATTCGATACCGTTACAACCATATCTTCACGTGCAATCAAATCTTCAATATCTATATCGATTTCAGCATCAGATATTTCTGTGCGGCGTGGTTGACCCCAATTATCACGAACAGCCGTTGTTTCTTCACGAATAATTTGAATTATACGTTCATGTGATGCCAATATATCCAACAGGTCACGAATTTGTGCACCCAATTCAACCAAATCAGCATGTAACTTGTCACGTTCCAACCCGGTCAAGCGGTGTAATTGCAATTCCAAAATAGCACGTGCCTGATCATCAGACATATAAAACATACCATCTTTGTATTCTGTATTCGGGTCATCTATCAATTGAATATAGTTTTCAATATCAGATGCCTTCCACCCACGTGAAACCAATGCATTGCGTGCATCTTCGGGATTAGCGGAAGATTTTATTAATTCAATAACCTCGTCCAAATTACCAACAGCAACCGACAAACCTAACAATGTGTGTGCACGGTTGCGGGCTTTATTCAAATCAAATATCGTTCTGCGACGAATAACTTCTTCACGGAATTCAATAAAGGCATCTAACACACCACGAACGTTAAACAACATCGGACGACCACGATTCAACGCCATCATATTTACCGGAAAATTCGTTTGCATTTCGGTATATTGGAACAAATGATTTAAAACAACATCTGCAATAGCATCACGTTTTAATTCAATAACGATACGCAAACCTTCCTTGGATGATTCATCACGAATCTCAGAAATACCTTCAATACGTTTATCCTTGGTCAATTCGGCAATTTTTACAATCATTTGTGCCTTGTTAACCTGATATGGTATTTCATCAACAATAATCGCCTGGTGATCATGGAACGTTTCCAAATGTGTCTTTGCACGAACAATTATCGAACCACGTCCCGTAGTATGAGCCTTGTATGCACCGGCACGCCCCATAATTATCGCACCAGTCGGAAAATCAGGCCCAGGAATAATTTGGAACAATTCGTCATCAGACAATTCACGATTATCCAAAATTGCCAAAATACCGTTACAAATCTCACCAAGATTATATGTCGGCACATTTGTCGCCATACCAACCGCAATACCCGAACCACCATTTACCAAAAAATTTGGAAATTTAGTTGGCAAAACAACCGGCTCTTGCAACGTCCCGTCAAAATTCGGCATCCAATCAACCGTGTCTTTGTCCATATCTTCCATCAACGATGCACCAAGTTTTGATAACCTGGCCTCGGTATAACGCATAGCAGCGGCTTTGTCGCCATCACGCGAACCAAAGTTACCTTGACCTTGGACCAACATTTCGCCCATGGAAAAATCCTGACCCATACGAACCATAGCTTCATATATAGAGCTGTCCCCGTGTGGATGGTATTTACCCATAACATCACCGACAATACGAGCCGATTTAACAGTAGGTTTATTTGCGGGTGCCACATCATTCATAACATACAAAATACGACGATGCACCGGTTTACAACCATCACGCACATCA
This sequence comes from uncultured Pseudomonadota bacterium, assembly GCA_902776515.1. Taxonomy (GTDB): domain Bacteria; phylum Pseudomonadota; class Alphaproteobacteria; order Rs-D84; family Rs-D84; genus Enterousia. The sequence continues at coordinate 6,712 of CACYQE010000010.1, read as the reverse complement.
GGTAATGCACGATCAACGATAACGGACATTGCGTAATCCAAAAAACTGGTCCGCATTTCGTGTTCCAATGATGATTGAGGTATTTTAACTTCGTTTATTTCATTTATTTCTGACATAATCTTGCCTTTCCCCTATTTTTAACACAAGAAACATAGCAAATTTTTTGCCCCGCGGTCAAGGAATAAACAACCAAAATATATGTTGACAAACCATAAACTTTGTAATATATTATACTGACAACAAGAACCAAGGGATAAAGAGCATGATTTTACCGTTGTGGAATTTTTTCGTTGCGTTATTCGTGTATCATTTGATACTGGAAGGCCTGAAAAAGCTGGGTTTAATAAAATCTAAATAAAATTGTTGCGTTTTTGTAAAAGCTGTGATTAAATATATGCACAAAAGGATTTGAATATGGCAACTAAAAGAACTTATCAACCGTCAAAAACACGCCGTGTCCGCACACATGGATTCCGCGAAAGAATGTCAACCAAATCTGGTCGTGACGTTTTGAATCGTCGCCGTGCGGCTGGCCGTAAAAGAATCGCAGTGACGGCTGCAAATTAAAAAATGCCCTGATGGGCGTTTTTTTATTATTTATTTTTGACAAAGCGATAAATACCCGCTATTGTTCCTTGGCTGTGATTAACAAACCAAGGAAACAAGGATTTATAATGAATAATTTTTTTATCAACATAAAAAACAAAGCTATTTTAACAGTGGTTATATTAGCAAATGCGATTAATGTTTGTGCTTCGGAAATATCTGATTCTTCATACAATGCCCAAATTCAAGATTCTTTGAGTCGAAACAAAAAATATCAAAAATTTTTAAAAACCGCTCAATATAACGCCCCAAAAATATCCGAATTAGACAACAAGATAAACTTTATTACATTGAATTTGAATCAAATAAAAAGCTCTTTTAGGTACGATAAAATTACAAATATGAACCGCAAATACACAATCGGTAAATTCTTTTTGCCGAACCAAATAGATTTAATTAATCGCGAATTGGAACACGAAGTAAAAATTTTAACGCAAACTTTATCAGAAACACAAATTGCACCAGAAGCAAAAAACGAACTTATACGTTACTATAATGAATTGTTACCAATAACATCAAAAACAAGTATCGAAGATTTAAGAGTTATTTTACTTCGGTTGGGATTGCACACACAACAGTTACCGCTTTACGGTGAACCTGTTGTTGTTTCTGTGGATAAAAATTTCGATTTAACACATGCAATGTGTTGGCGATTTATTCAGGCCGACAAAAACGATTTATATTCACAATATAAATTTGAATTAAAACACTTGAATGATGCACCAACAAACAATAATTTTTCAAACATGCGTGGTTTGCTTGAAAAATATCAACAAGAACGCGACATATTAAGCGTTGCCAAAAACAAAGCAACACAGATAGAAAACAGTGTCGCAAATTTTTTCTATTCAAAATAAATAAAAAATCCGTGATAAAATCGCGGGTTTTTATTTATTTATTTTTGCCATAAATTCTTCATGAATTTTTTCTTCTTCATCTGACACAGGAAATTCACGATGCGGAAAATCAGAACCTATTTTGGGATGATTTAAAAAAGCCTCGTGCTGTTTATTTATGATATCAGATATTTCCGGGGCCGGGGCGGTGTTTTCCAATTCTAAATAAACCTTGGCTAAAATTTCGGCATCAATCAACGCACCATGTGCATCAGCACGTGCCGTCAACGATATTCCGTACCATTTTGCCAACGCATCCAAAGTATAACTTTTCGGGCCAAATACGCGATTACGTGCAATAACCAAAGTATCCTGCTGTTGCGAGCGTGGAATTTGCGGCAACCCCAACATTTCCAATTCGTGGTTTATAAACGGGAAGTCAAAATCTAAACCATTATGAGCAACAATTATTGAATCACCAACAAAATCTAAAAACTTTGGTGCAACAACAGACATCTTGGGTTTGTCATCCAAAAAGGCATTTGATATTTTGTGAACCATATATGTCTCAGGTGGAATAATTTTACCTTCGGGATTTATATATTCATGAAAAGTATTATCGGTAATTTTACCGTCAACAACCTCTACCGCACCGATTTCGATACATCTGTCGCCACGCAGATATTCAAATCCTGTTGTTTCAATATCAAAACATATTACCCTGGACATAACGCACCACCAAAATGTTCTTTTTCTGTAAGAAATTTATGTTATTATAATGTATCGATGGATTTAATGCTACAAAATCTTAATTCGGAACAACAAACAGCGGTTACCACAACCGAAGGCCCATTATTGGTCTTGTCGGGGGCCGGAACCGGTAAAACAAAGGTTTTGGTTACGCGTGTCGCTTATATATTGAATCAGAAACTTGCTGTGCCTTGGCAAATACTTGCACTGACATTTACAAACAAGGCCGCAAATGAAATGAAATACCGAATCGCCGAAATATTGTCGGAAAATAATTCCAATTTTTATGCCAATGATTTGTGGTGTGGAACATTTCACTCTGTGTGCTTGCGAATACTGCGAACCAATTCAATGCGTGCCGGATTAAAATCAGACTTTTTGATTTTTGGCGAAGATGACCAAAAGCAAGTATTAAAATCTGTGTTCGCATCAATTGGTCTTGATACCAAGGAATTTGTCCCGGCCGAATGGGTCGAAAAAATATCAAATATCAAAGACCGGGGTCGCAACCCAAACATTGATATCGGACCACGCACCAAACAAATTTTGGATTTATATAATACTGAACTACGCCGATTAAATGCGGTTGATTTTGGGGATATTATTTTAATGGTTTTGGATTTATTTGAAAAAAATCCGGATATTCTGGAAAAATATAAACATCAATTTAAATATATTATGGTTGATGAATTTCAAGACACAAACAATGCACAAATGCAATTGTTATTGTTGCTGACACGTGGAATCGAATTACCGAATATTTGTTGTGTTGGCGATGATGACCAATCTATTTATTCTTGGCGTGGTGCAGAAATAAAAAACATTTTGGATTTTGATAAAAATTTTGCCGGTGCAACGATTATTCGACTTGAAACGAATTACCGCAGCACTGGAAATATCTTGGGGGCTGCAAATTCATTAATACGTCATAACAACGGTCGTATGGGCAAAGATTTAAAGCCTGTTAACAGCGAAAACATGGGCGAACCTGTTTATGTTTTGACGTTGCCATCTAATTTTGACGAATCGAAAATCATTGCTGACACAATTGCCAGACAATCAAATGGAAAATTTTCCGATTATGCTGTTTTGATAAGAACCGGTTCTTTATCACGTCAATTCGAAGAAGAATTTACACGTATTGGTATTCCTTATCGTCTGATAGGTGCGACAAAATTTTATGACCGTATGGAAATCCGCGATGTTATCGCATACATCAGATTAATGATTCATCCGTCTGATGACATATCTTTCGTCCGAATAATTCAACGGCCACGCCGTGGTTTTGGACAATCCGCGATTGCAAAAATGCGGGCGGCAGGACCTGATTTGATGTCAGGATTAAAAAACGCAAAATTCGGTGGCAAACAAGGAAACGCTGCAACAGAATTTTTAAATGCATTTTCTTTTGATTGGAAAAGTATGTCACCAACAGATGCGGTAAAAAAACTGTTAACCGATACGGGCTATATGAAATTCTGGCACGAATCAAAGGATGCGGATGCCGAAGACAGGTTATCAAACATTCGCGAATTAATAACTAATGTTATTTCTGCGTATCAGACTTTGCCTGAATTTTTGGAACACGCGGCATTAATGACAACTGATGATAACGACACACCTGAAACCGATAAAAATGCCCAGGCGGTAAATATTATGACCATTCACGCCGCCAAAGGATTGGAATTTGATACGGTATTCTTGCCCGCATGGGAAGATGGAATATTTCCAAACGAAAAAGCAATCAAAGACGGCGGTTTAGAAGAAGAACGCAGATTGGCCTATGTTGCACTGACACGTGCAAAACGCCGTGCAATAATCACCAACACAATGTCCCGCGTTATTTTTGGAACCCGGCAATTTTATTCACCGGCACGTTTTATCACAGAAATGGACGGTCGTTTTTTAGATTTCGGTGGTCGTGCCCAACCATCATACCGTGAACCAAAACATAATTTTACACATCACGAAAAACCACGACAAAGCATCGAACGTACCGTGGGTAAACTGGTCAACCATAACGAATTAGGACGTGGCGTTATTATCGAAGAACACGATGATATATTGACAATTGCATTTAACAATGTAGGCATCAAGAAAGTTGCACGGAAATTTGTAACTTTTTTAAGTTAACTTCCTTTCTTTCTAAGTATATTAATAAACTTAACCGCTTTGTTCTTTTGGTCTTTGAGTATATTCATAACATCGCCTTCTAAAACTGTTCCTAAATTACTCTTATCCTTGGCAAAGTCGATTGCACCACCAATCTGCTTTACAATATCATCAATATGCATTGCAAGGTATGCCACCAACGCACCACTGATTAACAATGTCAACGTATCACCATTAACAACCGTTAACGCACCCGTTTTTTGATTTAACGAAACAGCATTTGCCAATATCGCACCACCAATAGCAACCACAATAGCCATAGAAATAAAATAAATTGCTGTTTGAATAAATTTGTTTACCTGGTCCGACAAAGACGAAGATTTGAACAACCCAAGGAAACTGTTAAATATCTGACCTGGAATTCCTGTATACGTTGTTTTACCTATGGTTTCGTTTATTGCGGTAAATGGCAACATTATTATCACAAGAAATAATTCTGAAATTACACCAAACGCAACAAACGCGAATTTAAACGCCGCATACGTGAATAATGCAACAAAAGCAAGTCCCACCAGAACAGTGAATACGCTGACCCCTAAACCGCCAGCAACCAATGACCAGCCATATTTTATTGCGGAATAATAAAATTCAGACAAACGTGTTGGCACACACATTATATTACCCGCTGTTTCAGCATCAATCACCGACGAAGTCCCTAAATTTGATGCCGCGTATTGTTTTATTGCAAGACACGTATCACTTATTTGAACATTTCCAGTTGCAAACACTGAATCTATTATCATCCCTGAAATATACGACCCTAATCCTACGATTGGCCCCATTAGTAATGAAAATAATTGACGTAATCCACCGCCCAATAACACCAACCATATCGCCAAAATCACAGACCTTTTAACCCAATCTTTGATATCGTCTTTTGAAATACCTTTGCCATCTGTCATCTTTTTATAAATATCAAAACTTAACAAAAACAGAAAAGCTATGACCAGGAATACGCTTACGAATTTAACCAATGACATATCTAAAATTTCTGCAACAAATGCCAAACCACCAACCAAGGCAATACCAAGTTTGGCTTCAACAGGAACACCAGTATTTGCATATTGCTGATTAAATTTTGATGTCAGTGCATTAACATCATTTGTAATGTCGGTTAAAATTGCTTGACGATTAGGCTCTGTGGCCCACGTCCCAAAATCACCAATATCACCCGTAACCACGGCTGGTTCATCCAAGGCAAACGAATGTGGCACACAAAATATCAACGCCATAATTGCTATTGATATTTTAGATAAAAATTTTTTCATAATTTTTTTCATATTTTTGTCCCAACTATTTTGTCCCCGTGCTAGCTGCCTGGGCTGCCTTTTGTGCAGCTTTCTTTATTGAAGAGCCACTTTCGTTAACACTGTCAACAATTTTATCAGAAATTTGGGTTGGTTTATCCCACGCCATTTTCCCAAGTTTTTTGAATTGACCACCAAAATCATCAAATCCGCCATCCCCAAGTTTTACCCCGGCCAAGACTTGGTCAATTTTTGGACTTAATACATAAAAATACAACAGTCCCAGGGTTATCATCAGCAATAAAAATTCCCAACCATCATCTACAAAACCAAAGGCATCAGGATATTTTGCTTCTACCTTGGCTTTTTCTGCTTTATAACAGCTCACAAATTTATCCGCATCGGCTTGGCCGTTTACCAATGAAGCTTTTTCGCATTTTTCAAAAACGTTTTTCACAGACAATAATTGTGCATCTGGATTTTCTGGGGCGATTCCAATTAAGGGCGGCATTATTACACTGAACTTATCAACAGGCCCCGGGAAAAACATATCTGTTGCGAAATAAACAGTTGCATAAATAATTATCACTTTTAATGTAATCGCAATTACTTTGATGGCTGCTTCTACCAGCATTTTAATTGCACCACCAACAATCCCAGAAGCCATTTTCCATGTCTTTTCAAAAGCCCACGCAGCAACAAAGAAAGGTAAAAACATAACCAAAAATACCAATTTGAAAATAACCGACAACAATTGAAAGAACAAATCAAAACCTATCAACATAAACATTATACCAAGCAGTTGAACTTAATTCACAAAGACCTTTATATCCTAATCTATCCTTTGCTAATAAAATAAAGTGATAATATTTTTGCCCTTTATCTCTCGTATCTGTAAGATAAATTTCATTACCTAATGCGATTGTAAAGTCAGGATATTTTTCTTTTATCTCTTTAGCATACTTATTAACAATCATATGCGAACATAGAGCTTCGTGATCAGTTATACTACATCCACTAAGCCCTATTTCAATCGCTCTATTAATTAAGTCTTTTGGATGATTGATACAGTCAATTAATCTTATATTAAATTTAAGAATA
>CACYQE010000009.1:9760-27609 GCA_902776515.1 uncultured Pseudomonadota bacterium | reverse complement strand
GTATCGATATTTAAGTGAAAATTTTTTATCGTCAGCTGGGAAGTTTAGTGGTGAATCCAAACAAGAATTATCTTTGACAACCAAAAATGTTACATACGAATTTAAACGGTATTTGTATCACTATCTTGTTTCTGATGGTGGCACAAAACGTCCGCTAGATTCAATAGAGGGAAATCTACGTGGAATAAAAATTTATCTTGGTGATAATCCTGGCGCTGTTGCGTCAAAATTAAACGCATTGGTGTATGCCGGTATGGAAAAACTTGGCTACAGCCGTGATGAAGCAAACGCTGTATGGGACAGGTTAGAAAAAAATATTGTCCAAGAACATTCTGAATACATTGAAAAATTGTTTAATGCAACTTTGTTACCAAGGATTTCAGATAATGGTAAACGTTTGCCGCTGGACGTTGCACAGCGGCGTGTTCGTAAAATTAATTTTGTCGCACATTGTCATGGTGCATACGTTGCAAAAAAATTAGAAGAAAAAGCCCGCACTAAAATGCACGAATTAGGGTATTCACCGCGTGAAATAAAAGATGTTCTTGCCCAGATGTTGGTTGTTGCACATGCACCGTCTTGCAATTTTAATAATTCTGATGCTTTGTTTGTCAGCTTTATGTCCGCATTTGATACGATTGTTGATACACCTGTTAATTGGGTCAAAGCGTATATAGACCAAATGCGAAAGCAAGATATAAAATATATGGTTGAAAATAAAAAAACAGATATAAAGCACAGCTGGTTGCCGCATGGACCTGTTTTCTTGGGTAAAAAATATGGAAATATGTTTTTGATTGCACGTGGATTTGATTTTAATTTGAATACAGCAAGTCCAAGTTCTGACGAGCATGATAATACCCATTATGATTTTATGGATAAACAAAACGAGTTAAATCTTATTGCTGCGGATATTTTATCCAGTGGCATCGAAAATTCATTACAGCAATCAAAAAAATTTGTGCCGTTACCATCAATTCCTGATTTGATGTGTCGGCCTGATACAGATGCAAATACTATAAAGAAAGCGTTTGAATCAATGAAGCATGATGGAAACAAATTTATTGCCGATGTATATAGTTTCGCATCCGAAAAAGTGAAAAAGTTACGTTCAGATAAACCGGTTGTCAAAAAAACACAAAATACATACAATATGTAATCAAAACATCTGATCAGTTTTGGTGGGCTTGGGGGGACTCGAACCCCCACGGGTTTCCCCACGGGAACCTAAATCCAGCGCGTCTACCAATTTCGCCACAAGCCCTTTTGTAAAGTGATTGTAATTTTATGATAAAAAATACTTGATTTCCAGTAAAAAATGCCCTAAAATCCCCCCAGTAATTTATTAAAAGGTAAAAAAATGGCATCTAAAAAAGGTAAACATGAACTTATCCGTTTGGTCAGCAAGGTTGACGGTAAGGAAACAGGCAGTTATTACGTTATAAAAAAGAATCTGGCTAAATCCAGTGGTAAAATAAAACCAATGAGAAAATATGACAGCCGTTTAAAAAAGCATGTCGAAATGACCGAGGCAAAATGTTCACACTAATGTGTGCCTTGGTTGGTTAGTTTTTTGGTCCCGTTTTTGGGACCTTTTTTGTTAATTATTGTATTGAATTTTTTGCTGTTCGTTTATATTATGATATTTGTCTTAGGAAATAATTCAAAGGGTATTTACAATGCATATCAAGAAATTCAAACTTTTAGGTACAATCAGCATGTGTATTTTTGCTGTATCAAACGCAAATGCTGGCGGACCTTTTACAAGTCCGAACAAATTGGGTGACGTGATGATGGTTATGAGTCCGGCATACGCATTGGGAATGACCTTTATGGCCCAAGATTATAAAGGTATGTTGCAATTGGGTGAATCCATATTGGCGGCACAATTGGCAAGTGAAGGTATCAAGGCGTTGGAAATAGAACGCCGTCCAAACGGCAAAGATTATAAATCTTTCCCTTCGGGACATGCCGTTGGTGCTTTTTCTGGGGCGATGTTTGTTCACAAGCGGTATGGGTGGAAACCGGCTTTGTTGCCGTATGCGATGGGTGTTGTAACCGGTTGGGCACGTGTTCGTGCAAAGCATCATTATTGGCATGATGTGGCGGCGGGTGCGGCGGTTTCTGGGCTGTTTACGTGGCTTTTGGTGGATAAATATGTACCAAAGGGCGTGGATGTTTCGGCAGATTCTGAAGAAGTTCGTTTAGGATTTCATACAACTTTTTAATCAAAAACGCCCAAATGGGCGTTTTTTTTGCTTTTTTGTTTTTTTTGTGGTATGCTTCAAGACAAGTGGGGGGCATGTTGAACAAAAAAGGAAATTGAATATGACAAAAGAGATAGTAAAACATTTGTTGCCAGAAGACACTGAATATGTATTGAGTGGTGGTAAATATGTGCGGATTGAAAGAATTGATTTTGATCCTCATAGTGTTGAATGGTTGCGTATCTGTGAAATTCAAAAACGACTTCAACCATATTTTAAAACTTTACAAGATTATGTTCCCTATGCGGAAGAAGATCAAAGGGATATATATGATGGCATGTTAGCGTTTCTTTCTGCTAAAACCCAAGAAGAAATGAGAGAGATTTGTTCTAATCACAGATATTTCGCAAAGCGTATCGGTGTGACATTTCATAAACTAAAAAGCGGAGATGTTTTTATTTCTTATAAATTAGATTATGAAAAATTCAAAGCATTGTTTAATAAGATGCTAGAATCAGCATCGTATCAAAAGAAAATGACAAAAGCAGACTTGATAGAAGAGTTGCGTTTGTATAAAAAAGAAATGGATAAAGTTTTGAAACAAAAAGAAACTTTGCAGAAAGAATATGAAAAATTCGTTGATGATTCTATGAATTTACAGGCGAGTATTTTGGAAAAAGCGGCATCTAAAACCAGAATAACAGCCCGTGATACCAAGAAGGCTTATGAAAACGCTATTAAACTTATTCATGACTCGCATAGTCCGTCCACACTCAACCGGGTAAAAAATGAATTAGGTTTGAACAAATAAGAAACGCCCTTTTGGGCGTTTTTTATTTTCCGAATTTTCCACTGCGTGGGAAACCGACTGGTATAGTGTGACCCTGGGATGCACGTTTTGCGACCCACGGTTTCCAATCGTCCATTTTCGTTGTGCCACGACCAGTTGTCCAACCAAAACCATCCGCCGCGTTAAAGAACATTACATCCAAGATATATGTGCGTTCAGCGTTGTATTTTTGCAAAATTACGCCCTTGCCACGTATCATTTCAGGAATTTCCGCAGTTGGGAATATTAATAATTTATCATTTGATCCCGATATAGCGAATGTGTCACCGGTTACCGGAACGCAAATTGTTGCGGGGTTTTTATCATCAACATTCATAATCTGTTTCCCGGTGCGTGTTTGTGCAACGCAATTTTCACCGGATACGATAAAACCATTACCATGACGTGATGCAACCAGATACTTTGCCGATGTATCCAAAACAAATGCACGAACGATTGTTTCTTCGGCACCGATGTCCGCCATCATACGTACAGATTCACCAAATCCGCGTGCCGATGGCAAATCATTTGCCGATAATGTGAACATACGTCCAGATGAACCAAACAAATTGATTTTGTCGGTTGACATCGCATGAAAAGCAAACGCCAATTCATCACCTTCCTTGAATTTCAAATCTAATTTATCCAGTTCTAAATTACCCTTGGCGGCACGAATCCAACCCATCGTTGACAATATGATGGTAACAGGTTCTTTTTCAATAAACTCTTCGGCGTTAACAACAATTTCTTCGGTTTGTGCCGCCCATGTCGTGCGGCGGCGTCCCAATGCTGTCTTTTTATCAAATTGTTTTTTGATATCGCCAAACCAAGATTTAATTTGATTGTTTTGAATTTCGGTATCACCCAACAAAGCGTTTAATTCATCACGTTCTTTCTTTAACGCGGCATCTTCGCGGCGTATTTCCATTTCTTCCAATTTTCTCAAAGAACGCAAACGTGTGTTTAAAATAGATTCAACTTGAATTTCTGTTAATTGAAATTCAGCCATCAAAACCGCCTTGGCATCATCCTCGTTACGGATAATTTCAATAACGCGGTCCAAATTCAGATATACAATAAGCAAACCACCCAATATTTCCAGACGGCGTTCTATATTCCCCAAACGCCATTTTGTTCGGCGGAGTAAAACATTTTTCTGGTGTGCGATAAATTCTAATAATACATCGCGTATGCCCATAACACGTGGAACACCATTTGAATCGACAACGTTAAAATTCATATTGAATCGCGATTCCAAATCCGTCATAGCAAACAAGTGTGCCATCATTTTGTCCGCGGGTATATTGCGGTTGCGTGGCGTAATTACAATACGAATGTCGGTTGTTGATTCGTCCGTTATATCATCAACCAGTGGTAATTTTTTAGAATCTATTAATTCGCCAATTTGTTCAACCAATTTAGATTTTACAACACCGTATGGAATTTCAGAAATCACAACCTGCCATCCGCCACGGTCCAGCTCTTCTATTTCCCAGCGTGCACGAATGCGAAACGCACCACGACCTGTTTCATAGTTTTTAACAATGGTGTCAAAATTATCAATTAATATGCCGCCAGTTGGAAAATCGGGCCCCGTCATTTTCTTTATAATTTGTGCGGTGGTTGAATCAGGTTTATCAACCAACATATTTAATGCGTCACAAACCTCGGCCACGTTGTGGGTTGGAATATTTGTTGCCATACCAACCGCAATTCCCATTCCGCCATTTGCCAACAGATTTGGAAACGCCCCGGGCATAACAACCGGTTCAACGGTCGTGCCATCAAAGTTCGGAATCATATCGACACTGTCTTCATCCAAACCGTCCATAATTAACATGGCGGCTTCGGTCATTTTTGATTCAGTGTAACGGTATGCCGCTTGGGGGTCACCATCAATATTACCAAAATTACCCTGGCCATCAATTAATGGATAGCGAACGGAAAAATCTTGGGCCAAACGGACCATTGCATCATATACCGATGAATCACCGTGTGGGTGATAATGCCCTAAAACATCACCAACAACCGTTGCACATTTGCGAAAAGATGCGTTTGGTGACAATTTGTTCCGCAGCATAGAATACAAGATACGGCGATGAACAGGCTTTAACCCATCGCGAACATCGGGCAGGGCACGCGAAACAATTGTGCTGACCGCATAAGACAGATACCGGGTTGATAAAGCCTCGGATAATTGTTGTGATTCAGTTCTTTCGATAATTTCCTTTGTCATAGCAAAACAAAATTAGAACATTTAAAAAAAAATAACAACCAAAAAACGCAATCATCCGGTATTATTGACCGATTTTGTTCTTTATTTCGCGGATTCTGGCCAATATTTCACGCAAATCGGCATCAGTGACCGTTGGGGTTGCACGTGTTCGAATTTCATCCGCCAAAACGATACACAATGTGGCCAACAGTGAATTTTCCGGCAAAGGACCGATTTTATCCAATATCTCGCGTGCACGCATATCAACCATTTTGCCCAATTCAATCAAGCGACCTTCTTGGCCGTCTTCGCATCCCATTGGATAGTTTTTATTAACAATTGGTATTGATACTACGCTCATTTTAAATTCTTTAGTAATGTAACCGTTTGGTCAATTAATTCGGTGGCGTGCAAGTTCTTGTCCCTAAGTTTTTTAACCTGTTCGGTTAAAATAGCCACCTCAAGGTCTGTTTGTTTGCCCGCATTAACCGCAGTTGCCCGCAAAGAGGCAACGCCTTCTTCTAATTTGGTCAATTCTTGAAAAATTTGGTCTTTTATATCTGACATATTTGCATTTTAAGATATTTTTTATATGCGTTCAACCCTAAAATGTGATATAATCGTCCAAAAGGCGTGTGGGGGAACGTGATGAAAAAGAAAATTATATATATATCTGGTGCAGAAGTTTTTGATATAGATGATGTACGTGCCGCTTTTGAGGAAGTTAGGTCGGCATTGAAATTAAGTCAGGATACTATATTGTTCGGTGTTCCGGTGGATGTGGAAAATGTATGTGAACAACCGGTTGATACACCAATATTGGCAGAAGATTGTGTGGTTAATGAACCAGAATGTTCTGATGAAGACGATTGTGTATGTGACACCGTTGAAGATGAAATATCAGATTTTGTTGATGAAAGCACTGAAGAATCCACTGATTCTGATGATCAAACCCCAGAAAAATTAGATGTTGTTGAAGAAATTTCAGAAGAAATATTGGATACAGAGCCGGAACAAGATATCACCGAAACAGATGTTTTAGAAAATAATTCTGAAACCAAAAGTGATTTTGCCGCCCCTATTTTATCTGTGCTGATGGCAAAAACTAATAAAGAGTCAGAACAGCAAGATGAATCGATTCGCGAAACAGATATGGTTGCCGGGGACAAAGAACCAGACACCGTAATCGTAAATGCCGGAATTGATAATATTTCGGAAATGATAAACGATGATATGCCTGTGGCCCAGACGGAAAAAACTCTGGAAGAATTGTTGGAATCTATGACACCATTACAAGAAGATGTTCAGGCGGAATCAGAAAAAATGGACGAGCCGGAAGTTCCCCAGGCTAAAACAAATGAAATAGATATTACTTTGGAAAACTTGGCCAGTGAATTTGCAGAAAATCAAGACAAACTTGTTCCCCAGAAAAAAACATCAGAACGCGGAAAAATAGGAAAATTGAAAAACATTTTGCCTTTTAAAAAGACCAAACGTGATGATTCTGGGATAATGGGCGATTTGTTCGGTTGGGCCGGGGTTGCGGCAAATGATGATGATTTTTCTATGCCTGGATTTTTTACAAACGCAAAATAAAAGGAGTTTTAGTTGATACCCGGATTAGAACAATCTGTTAGATTATTAGAGCAGGCTGGTTTTAATGTATTAGGGGCAGACAACGATTATTTGTACATAGAAGATACAGGTTGTATATCACGCAGTTTTGAAACTTTTTCAGAATATGCGATGATTGCTGTATGGGTTATAACTGGTGCATTGCTGATGGGTTGGGCAATATCCATGATACGCGGTGCAAAAAATGATATTAAAAATAATATAAAACGATTGTTTCTGATTTTTATGGTGCTTTCGGCAATTGGACCGGCGGTGAATCTTATATACGGTGGTGATTTATTTGGTGCGGGTTGTGAAACGGTTCGTGTTGCACTTAGTGATGTGAATAATATGTTAGAACAAAGAAAATTAGCATCGGGTGCAAATTCTTCTTTGTATGAAAGTATAGAAATTTTCGATTCTGGTGCCCCCGAAGGAGTTGAACCTGATTTAACGCGTGCAAGTCAATTGCTGCAGGAATTAGAAGATTTGCAATATTGGACCCCCGAAGGTGCAACTGGCGGGCAAACCGGCCAATCTGGCCGATCATCATATAATATGGCATCGTTTTCTGGTCCAATGGCCAGTTCGGTCGTTTCTGCAAAACCTGGCGAGGTTATATATTCATATCCAGATGGTTCGCAGTATAGACACGTTGGTGGAACACTTTGTTGGCGTTTAAATAATCCGGGGGCTATGACATATACAAGTTTTACGAAAAGCTATGGTGCCATAGCATCGTATGATGGAAAGTTTGCTATATTCCCAAGTCCCGAGGTTGGTCGCAATGCGTTGGTCGCATTGTTGAAAACCAGCAGATATCAAAATCTGACTTTGGCCAAAGCGATGGAAAGGTATGCACCGTGGGCCGATAATAATAACCCGGAAATATATGCACAAACACTTGCCAAGGGAGTAGGGGTATCTGTGAACACCTTGCTGCGTGATATGAACGAATTGCAATTGCAGCGTATGGCCGAAGGAATTTCAAGAGTAGAAGGTTACACCAAGCAAGGAACAAGAGAAAGAATTAAATAATAACACAAGGGATGTATTATGAACGAAAAAAATATACGTGGGTGGGCTTTTATTATCGCCGTCAGTTTGGTTATTTTTATTATTTTGTTTATGATTTTGAAACCGAACAAAGGACCACAAAAACCAATTACTACGACAATTGAAATTCATGATACTGTTGAACAAAATACCACGGAAAATATGGTTAGCGGTTCGGCTTTTTCAGATGGTTTGGAAAATCCTGAATCTGTTAAACGTTTTGAACCTGATGAGTTCGGTGCAGGTGTTGTTGAAATTTCGGAATACAATATTGATATAAATAACGATGGAAAGCCCGACAGAATAACCAGAACACGTGAAAATTCTGAATCTGCACATTTTACATATATTTATAAAGTTGAATTAAATGTTAATGGGGAACTTGTAGATATTACCCCAAAAGGTTTTCAAACAATTGAAGGTTTGGAATGTGCCTTGCAAAAATTAAAGTTTTCGTTTAACCCAGATTTTTCTGTGACAGTCATATCCAGACCACTTGGTCAAACGTGGGATACACCCACGACTTCTACAAGAATAGTTTATACGCTGTGGGGAAATCGTATGTATGCCGCATCAAAAAAAACCGGCAAAACAATTTGCGATGTTTCTGAATTATTTGAAGAACGGTGAACCAGTGATTGAATACAGTATGCCACCTGAAACAATGTAATGATTATCCAAAATAATATCTACATCTTGCAACATTGTGCGTATCTTGTTTGTTATTTCGATATCTTGGGTTGAAAAAGACGTATTGTTTTTTGGATGGTTGTGGACCAATACAACAAATTTGGATTGTAACTCTAATGCTTTTCTTACAATTTCACGTGGGTGAACAGCCGTCCAATCTAATGTTCCAACACTGTGTGTATCATCCAATAATAATTGACGGTTTACATCAAGATACAATACATGCATTTCTTCAACGTGCTTTGAACCTAACATCAATTTACAATAATTATCGAACATCGCCTGGTTATGAAATATTGGTTGTGATGATGCTTCGGATTTGTAACCTTCAAGCATAATTTTTTGAATAACTTTTATAAAAATAGCGGTGTTTTGACCCATACCCGGGACAGACATTAATTCGGCCACAGATGCACCAAGTATTTGATACATACCACCAAATTTTTTATACAACATTCGCGACAAAGGACGAACGTCCTTACGCGGGATTGCATAACTTAACAACAATTCTAAAATTTCGTATTTTGCTAACTTGTCGTCTAAAAAGTTTTGACGAAGTCTTTCACGATGACCGGCACACAATAATAAGTCTTGTGACTTGTCTTTCATATATCTAGACCATTTTTTCGGTGAATATGGTAACCCCATCTTCGGTAATGCCAAGTGTGTGTTCCCACTGGGCGGATAAACCACCATCAACAGTTCGTGCGGTCCACCCGTCCGAATCAATTTTACATTCGGGACGGCCGGTGTTTATCATGGGTTCTATTGTAAATACCAACCCAGGAACCATTTTTACTTTGTCCCACATTTTATCGTAAAAATGATATATTTGTGGATCATCGTGCATAACCTTGCCAATTCCATGGCCAACAAAATCACGTGAAATAGAAAAACCATGTGGTTTTACAACAGCCTCAATAGTTTTTCCTATTTCGGACAATGGAACGCCAGGTGCACAAACAGCAATAGCCGCATTTAACGCATCTTGACACGTTTGAACCAATTCGCGGGCACGTGGCGAAACATTACCAATCATAAACATACGTGAAGAATCACCGTGAAATCCCTTGTATTCGGCAGTCAAATCAACGTTAACAATGTCACCGTCTTTTAAAATAACATCGTCACTGGGGATACCGTGCACAATCACATCATTTACCGATGTACAAATACTTTTTGGATACCCCTGATACCCCAAATCCGAAGAACGTGCACCATTTTGCTTTAAAAAATCAGCAACCAAACGATCAATTTCCCCGGTTGATATGCCGGCCTTGATATACGGTGTTATGTAATCAAAACAGCGTGCAACCAAATCACCAACAACACGTAATCTTTTAAAATCTTTTGGTGCATACACAGAAGACAACATTTTTAATTCCTCCGTCTGATGGACATTTTGTATGTTTTTAAAACAAGTTTTAATGAAAAATCACGTAACAAAATTTCGGCGGGCATACCGGTTGTTCTTAATTGTGATTCCAATTCGTTTAACCTGATTAATACCGCACTTATTTCATCTTCGGACCATATTTTCGTTGCAAGTTTGAATTTGTCGGCAACCTTCCAAAATAAACGTGGTAATTGTCCGTCAACGACCGCCGTTAACAAAGATTTAAAATGTTTATCCAACATACGAACCAACATATTTGGTTCAGCGTTATCATATAATAATCTGTCCAGTGCCAGCATTGTTTGTGAAATATGTCCCGCTGTTAATGAATATAAAAAATCATCAACATTTGATGCACCAGTATCAGGCAGGCATTTTTCAACATCGTCTAAATCTATGGTTTTTTTATCGTCAACATAAAGTGCTATTTTGCCCAAAAAACCACGTGTAATTCCACGGTCACCACCAAGATGAGCAATCATATAATTCATCGCATCGGGGGAAATTTGTTTTATGTTTGCAACAGTAAAAAGTTCGTTTCGAATCAGGTTTTCCAATGTCTTGGCATCGTCAGTATAGCAAGCAATTGCCGCAACATTAGAACCGTTTTCAAACAGTGTTCTAAGTGAACCACCGGAACGTAAATCGCCCGCAGTGATAATGACCATTGCACCCAAACCATTGTGTTCAATTAATTCTTTGATTATTTTGGTATCAGAATCACCGGCATTAGATATAATAACCATTTTTTGTCCGCCGAACATTGATGGGGTGCAAGCCTCGGCAAAAAGGTATTCTTGCTTTTCATTTAATTCATTAGAATCAACGGCAAAGATGTTATCTTTTTCTATCCCAAGTATTTCAACAGATTTATCAGAAAGTTCATCTATTTGACCCGCATCAGGTCCATATATTAACACGGCCCTAACAGTGCTTAATCCCTTGGTAAAATCTGACTCTTTCCATTTCATTTTTCAGATACACCTTGTTCATATTCGGCAACTTCGGCAATTGCACGGGTACTTATTTTATCGGCCAACACGTTGATGGTATTTGAAACAGCGTTATTATACGATGCGTTTGCAGCCACAAGATATCGAACAAATGTGTAAGATTCAGATGCGGTTTCCGTCCCCGTTGAAATGATATCATCGCCGTGTTTTAATGTATAATTTGCACGTAATGCTATTTCTTGCCATGTGGCGGCACCGGTTGGTTCCAATGCCTTGTATTTTGTTTCGGGGGCACCCAAAGATACAACAAGTGTATATGGTGCCGATGCGGTTTTTTGCCCCCCAAATTTGGCGTTCAGTGCGTTACGTAATTCAATGCCGTTGATACCACTGCCGTTGATAACAGGAACATATATATCCGCCTTGTTATCGGAAAACATAGGTGTAAAACCACAACCACATAATAAAACAAAAAGTCCAAGTTTTTTTCTCATCATTTATCACCAAATTGAAATAAAATATGTTTTCTTATTGCAATTTATTCATATATTACCTAGACTTTCATTAAATCGCAAGAGGGAATAATGAATATTTTTCTTATAATGCTGGTTTCGTTGTTTATGGCTGGATACTATATGTTTTTTGGGCCAAATACGCGTGTTTATGAACAAGAAACCGAATACGCTGTTGCACAATCTGATTTACGGTCTGTTGCTGAATGCACAATGGCGGTGCATAACGCTAAAATCAATAACTATGTTTTTGAAGATGTTTGTGTGGAACAAAACCAGATAAAAAGTGAGTATATTTGTTTAAACGCTAATTTAAAAGATACCACGTGCGAAATTGTTCACGGGCGAAAACCGGATTTTAGTTTTATTGTTACGACAACCGGAACATTGAATCCCGGTGATTACAACGAAATGACGGAAATTTTAGAGCAAGATTTTCCCGGGGCAGGGACGTTTGGAATATATCAAGATGGTGTGATTTTGGCGGCGGGAACTTCCATAAAGCGTCAAGTCCCAGATGCGATACGTGCAAAAATGGAAATGCAGGATGGACAATTGGTATATATAACCCAATATGATGTTCCTGATACAGAAAAAGAGTTTTCAGAGCCAGGCCAAGATGATATTGTTTGCCCATTTGGAACATCAAAAAATTATCGGTTTGGTCGGTGGCAGTGTATTGGATATAATATGAAATCCAGTTGTGGTGGTGATATGATATGGGATTCTGATTTGATGGAATGTGTTCCGGATGAATCACGTAAACCACTGTGTGGTTCAAAACAAACGGCGGTTATGGTGGATAATGTTTGGGAATGCGTAGATCCGTTTCCCGACAGAACATGTCCGGGTGGTTTCGTTGCACGTTTAAATTACGATTCGTTGGAATGGGAATGCGTTGAAGATCCGTCCGTGGTAAAGGTTCAAAAAAAGTGCGATATGTCATCCAAACGTTTTGTTCGTGGGCGTTTTGGTGCAACGGTTCGCGTTCAAAATTCATCTTGCACAGATTGTGAAAAAATGGTTTTGGATGAAGATACGTGTGAAACAAAATGTGTGCCCGATGAAACAAAAATTTCATCGCCATCGTGTTACCCGGGAAATCCGGCGGAATGCAGCGGCCTGTCGCGTGCGATTTATTTTGGCTTTCCGAACACAAAATATATTGCAAATGTTTCGGCGGTTGCAAATGTTGATGTTCCATTAGATTCACATCATTCACAAAACAGAAAATTTAATTGTTTAGATTGCGGGGTTGGAACAGTTAATATATTAAAAAGTGTTTACCCGTATGTAGCGGTGTGTAACGGCGGTCGCCAATAAAAAACCGCCCAAACGGGCGTTTTTTTATTCTTTAACCTCTCTCTCGCCAATGCCACTGTTTACTTGTATTCCACATTTATTTCGATAAGATTGGCTAACATCCACTTCTCGTATGTTAAGTGGTTCTGTCATAAGCTTTTTTGCGAAATCCATGACGTCTTTGCAAATGCCTTCGTATTTTTTCTCAATCAATATGTCTCTCAGGTTAAGAGAACCGACCCAACTTGCACAGTAAGCTTCAGCCGCAGTAGT
The DNA here is from genome assembly GCA_902776515.1 of uncultured Pseudomonadota bacterium. Lineage (GTDB taxonomy): Bacteria > Pseudomonadota > Alphaproteobacteria > Rs-D84 > Rs-D84 > Enterousia. The sequence continues at coordinate 14,562 of CACYQE010000009.1, read as the reverse complement.
TACGACAGAGTCTGCGGATTGTTTCCCGTTTTCATTGTAAAAATAAGTCATATGTAATGTATAATATCCACCGTCTGCGGTTTTTATACTGATATAGTTATCTGGCATTTTGGTCCACTCATGTTCGCTACCCCAAAGACATATTTTTTCAACCATTTTAGACTTTATGCATTGTTCCGCGAATTTATCAAGCCATAAATCTACCCTTTCATCGTCATCTAAAGATATACCAAGAAGCGTTTTTTCAAAACAATATGCTTCCTTGATTTGTTCATCGTCACTTAAACACGGATTTACTGGAATACAGGCCTTGGTCTTTTCCACCCAAACATGTGTGCCTGTTAAAAAAGATGGTCACATCATCAAACGATGATGTGACCATCAATAAAATATGCAACGCAGAATTCCAGAGAGTTATTTACTCTCTCTCTCTCTCTCTCTCTCTCTCTAGGTTTCCGAGGGTTTTGTAAAAATCATATTCTTTCTGCATACGGGTATTATATCATATTTACGCGATTTTCACAAATTTTATTCGGATATTTCAAATGCACCCGCAATTAACATTTCTTTGACAATATGGTGTTTGATTTTCTTTGCTGATGTTTGGGGCAATTCTTTTTCCGTAATTGCAAAATGATTAACCCATTTATATGGTGCAATTTTCAAATTTGATGCCTTGACCAACATCGCAACGTGGGATATTGTCGTGCCTGGTTTTACCTGGAACACCGCAAAAGGGACGATTTTATCGTTTATGGTGTGTTCAAATACCGCCGCCGCCAATATGTCATCGTTTTGCAGATATAAATCTTCCAATTCGTCCGGGTAAACGTTTTTACCACTGTCCAAAACGATTACTTGTTTTTGACGACCCTTGACCGTCAAACGGCCGTGTTTGTCCAATACCCCAAGGTCACCGGTTTTATACCACCCGTCTTCGAATGCGTTCGCGTTCGCTTCGGGATTATTAATATAGCCCGGCATAACAAGGTTTCCACGAACCCATATTTCACCAACGCCTTTTTTATCCGGATTATGAATCTTTATTTCACCGTTATCTAATGGACCCGCATAATGCATAGAACCATCCGGCATTTTAAACGCAAAGTTAAAGTTAGCCGGTCCCGTGGTTTCGGTTAAACCGTAACAATCACCAACAACAAAATCCAAACTTTCGTAAAATTTGCGAATCGATGGTTTTAGTGTTGCACCCGCCGAAACCAAAACACGTGTATGCCCGCCGAATATATCGTGGACAGGTTTTGTAACACGGCGAACCAACCACCCAAAACCAATCGCACGCAGAAAACGCCGTAATGCAACAACAACACGCATTATCGTATAAACATGCCGTTCACGGGCTGATTGAATAATCTTTTTATAAAAAGTTTCCCAAATACGCGGAACAGCGGGTATAACCTCTGGCTTGTATTGTTGAAAATCTTTTAAAAACTCACGCGGGTTTAATATCGGTTGTAATAACAGCCTGGATTCCAATACCAACGGTGCAATTATATTAATAACGACACCATATATATGGTACAATGGTAAAAAACCATAAAATATATCGTTTGGGTGTATAACAACGCGATAAAATTGTGCACCGTTCGCCAAAGACAGCAAATTATTATGCGTTATGCCAACAATTTTCGGGTTCCCAGTCGACCCAGATGTAAACGACAGCATCGCAATATCGTCACGTTTACAATCTGCGGCGACAAATTCCGATTCGTCCGTATCATCAACAGATTCGATATCAAACATTTGTGGGCCATCTTCAACAAAATAAGATTTTTGGGCCAATGCCAATTTGCAATCTGTTTGACGCATCATATTTAAATGTTCTGACTTTGATAAACCGGTATCTAACATTAAAACGCGTGCACCTTGGGATATTATGGCAAAATAAGACTTTATAAATTCAGGCGTGTTCCCAGAAAGCAGTGCGACAGTGTCCCCGCGTTTTATATGAAAACGTTTGGCAAGTAAAACAGCACGTTTTTTCACACTTGTTAATAAATCCGCATAGGTTTCGTTTTGTCTGACGAAAAAAATGCGTTTTTTGTTTTCGCTGCACGCACGTTGCAACATTTCGTATACGTTTTTTATATCTTGTAAAATCATTATATTGTTCTTTTGGTTTTTGTTATTACGTATTGCCAAGGCATTATATCCTATTGGGGTTGGAAAAAACAACCTAAAATTAGCCAAAAATCCCGGTATATAAAGGTTGCGGAATACAGAGCAACGATTCGACTGTTTCTGAATCAAAGAATCGGTTTTTATGCATAACAAACTGGATTTACAATCTTTTTAGCAAAATTAACTATATGTTGATAAAATTATCGAACCGAACACCATATTTTGTGTTTTTGATAAAAAACGAATCATTTTTTTAAATAAAAAATGTGTTTTGTTGACACAAAATGTGTTTTGGTGTTTTGTTTGGTATAAGAGTTATTTCCTGAACCTGGCGGATATTGGGCATTTATAAAAGTAAAGTAAAAAAATAAAAAAAATTATTTTTTATGTGTTGTGGCAAAATCCAAAAAACTATATATTGTTATAAAACTAGCGAGTGAACTACAATATCTTGTATTTTTAATAAAATTGGAGTTTGTTATGTCTGAAACGCAAAAAAATGAGAATTTTCAAATTACACCGGTGTTGGTGTGCAATGTTATGGCGGTTCAAAAACGGACCGGGGAAACGGTTCCTTTTGATGCTAAAAAGATTTTTGAAGCAATTAAAAAGGCGGTTAGTGTCACTACTGAAATCTCGGACGAGGCTGTTGTTGACGTTACAAAAGAGGTTTTGGTTGAATTGGATAAATCTTTCCATGGACAAACCCCAACAGTTGAACAAATACAAGATATAGTAGTAAAGAAGTTAATGGATGCCAAGGCATATAAAACAGCCGAGGCATATATTATTTACCGTAATAAACGTTCTGAAATACGGACAGCGTATGTTGATGCTGTTGATATTATTGAAGGCTATGTTGGCGGTTCTAATTGGCGTATCAAAGAAAACGCAAATGTTGGTTATTCTATTGGTGGTTTGATTCTAAGAACCAGTGAACGGGTTACTGCCGAATATTGGCTTAGTTTATATCCACGTGAAGTTGCCGAGGCACATAAAAATGCATCCTTGCACATCCATGATTTGGGATGGCTGACCGGATATTGTGCGGGTTGGTCTTTGCGTGAATTATTATACGAAGGGTTTAACGGCGTTCCCGGATTTTTACAATGTGAACCGGCACGTCACATGGCAACGGCTGTGTCACACATGGTGAATTTCTTGGGAACACTGCAAAATGAATTTGCCGGGGCCCAAGCGTTTTCATCTGTTGATACATATTTGGCACCGTATGTACGTGTTGATAATATGTCCTATGCGGATGTGAAAAATTCAATGCAGACACTGGTGTTTAATTGTGCGGTTCCTTGTCGTTGGGGGACACAAACACCGTTTATTAACTTTACTTTCGATTGGACCTGTCCAGAAGATTTGAAAAAACAACATCCATTTATTGGTGGTAAACAGGTTGATTTTACATACGGTGATTTACAGGCCGAAATGGATATGATTAATAAAGCATTTTTGGAAGTTATGACCGAAGGTGATGCACATGGTCGGCCGTTTACCTTTCCAATTCCGACATATAATATAACCAAGGATTTCCCGTGGAATCATCCAAATGTAAGACCTTTGTTTGATTTGGCGGCCAAGTATGGTATTCCGAATTTCCAAAACTTTTTAAATTCCGATTTGAATCCAACGGATGTACGTTCTATGTGTTGCCGTTTGCGTTTGGATGTGCGTGAATCGTGAATTGGAACGTTTATTAAAGTTAGGTCGTGACTCGTTAGAAATCAAACGCAAGATTATATCCAAAAATATGGAAAACGGCTTGTATCCTTTCACAAGACGTTATCTGGGGAACTGGAACCATCATTTTTCAACCATCGGTGTGAATGGTGCTAATGAAATGGTGTTGAACTTTACAAATGGTAAAGACAATATTGCGACACCATTTGGTAAAAAGTTGGTCTTGGACGTGATGGATTTCATCCGCGAACATTTGGCACAATTCCAAGAACAAACTGGAAATATGTATAATTTAGAGGCTACACCTGCCGAAGGTTGTGCGTATCGTTTTGCAAAGACTGATGTCAAAAATTTCCCGGATATTATTACCGCAGGAACAAAAGAGGCACCATATTATACTAATTCAACTCAATTGCCTGTGAACTTTACCGATGACCCGTTTGTGGCCTTGGAACACCAGGAAGATTTACAACGCAAATATACGGGTGGTACAATGTTACACCTTTATATGGGCGAACCTGTTTCCAGTGGTGAAGCAGCACAGAAAATTATTCGAACAATATTCGAAAATTACAAGATTCCGTATATGACCCTGACGCCGACATTTTCAATATGTCCAAAGCATGGTTATATACCAGGTAAACACGAGTTTTGTCCAAAGTGCGATGCAGAATTGGGTTTAACCGATGCATCAAACGAGGCTTAAACAAGGGATATAAAAATAACAAAATAAAAAAGGAAGGAGAAAAAAATGATGAATAACAACCAAAGAACAAAATGCGAAATCTTTTCACGCAGCATGGGCTATATCAGACCGGTAAGCAATTTTAATATTGGTAAATATTCAGAATTTTGTGAGAGAAAAACCTTTACAGAAGAAAATAGTTTGACAACAGGTGAACGTCATTGCGATTTGTTGAAAAAAGTAGCATAAAAAAATGAATAATGTTCAGATTGGCGGGCTGGTA
>CACYQE010000009.1:0-9734 GCA_902776515.1 uncultured Pseudomonadota bacterium | reverse complement strand
GGCACATGTTGTAGTACGGCGCCATCTGATTCCAAGTGGGGACGGTGAATACGACCCTGAAAAAGTGTTTGATTGGTTAAAGTCGCGTGTTGGGAAACTGGAAGCGGTTGTCTTTTCTGGGGGCGAAGCTTTGTTACAGGATGCGGCTCTTTATGAATATGTACGACGTGTTCGTGATTTAGGATTTTCTATTGGTTTACATACAAATGGTTTTTACCCGGATAGATTGGCAAAAATGGCTGATTTAGTGGATTGGGTTGGAATGGATTACAAGGCAACCAAAACAAATTACGAAAAATTAACGGGTGTTAATATCGCGTACGATCAGATGATTAAAAGTTTGGATGTATGGTTGAAAACAGAAAAACCGTGCGAGGTTCGTGTGACATGTGATCCGCGTTTTGTGTCGGTGTCTGATTTATTGGATATTGCACGTGATGTCGCATCGCGTGGTGTTAAGAATTTTGCGGTGCAACGATATATACCTCATACAGAAGATAAAAACAACGCCACCACGGCGGCGATGCGTGATGTATTTTTTTCTGATAATGCCTTACGCCAAGAAATAAATTCTTTGTTTGAAAGTGTTATTTGGCGTGAATAAAAAAACACCGCCCGGGTGGGCGGTGTTTTTATATCAGTTTTCCCATCGCTACTGCGGTGTCGCTCATACGATTTGAAAAGCCCCATTCGTTGTCGTACCATGCTGTTACGTGAACCAATTTATCGCCCAGAACACGTGTTTGGGTTGCATCAAATATCGAACTGTGTGCATCGTGTGTAAAGTCAATCGAAACCAATGGTTTTTCATTATAACCGAACGTTTCAGATACATTTGCACGCATAGCGTTGTTGATTTTTTCAACAGTTGCGTTTTTATTCAGGTTTACAACTAATTCCACCACCGAAACATCTGGGGTTGGAACACGTATGGCGATGCCGTCCAATTTGCCGGCCAGTTTCGGTAAAACTAATCCAATTGCCTTTGCTGCACCGGTGCTGGTCGGAATCATTGACATAGCGGCGGCACGTGCACGGCGAAAGTCTTTGTGGTTTTTATCCAACAATTGTTGGTCGCCAGTATATGCATGAACAGTTGTCATCCATCCGGATTCAATACCAAATTTTTTATCAAGGATTTGAACAACCGGTGCCAAACAATTAGTTGTACAAGAAGCGTTTGAAACAATAATGTCTTTTTTCGTAAGTGTTTTTTCGTTTACGCCATATACAATTGTTTTATCGGCACCAGCGGAAGGCGCAGATACCAATACGCGTTTTGCCCCACAATCAATGTGAACGCGGGCCTTGTCAGCGGTGGTGAATATACCGGTGCATTCCATAACAACATCTATTCCCATTTTGCCCCATGGCAGTTTAGTTGGGTCTTTTTCAGATATACATTTGATTTTATGTTTGCCAACAATGATGTATTCGCCATCCAGTTTTACATCCATACCTAGTTTGCCGTGAACAGAATCATATTGCAGCAAATAAGCATTTTGTTCGGCCGGTGCCAAATCGTTCACAGCAACAAATTCAATATCATCACGTTTTGATTCCAATGCGGCACGTAACACCAAACGTCCTATGCGACCAAAACCGTTAATAGCAACTTTGATTTTTGACATTTTTATACCTTTATTTAGTTTTTTTGTTCGCTATTATTGTAACACCCGGCGTATTAAAATCCAAATTGATTTTTTGCCTTGCTGGGGTATAATTACCAGCATGACACAAAAACAATCGTATATCATAACTGGACCAACAGCATCAGGCAAGTCTGATATCGCACACGAATTGGCAAAAAAAATTGGTGGAACAATCATAAATTGCGACAGTGTTCAGATTTACAAGGGCATTGAAAATATATCAGCAAGTCCGTTTGCCGAACGGGTTTTGACCGATGAAATTGACGGTGTGCCATACAGATTGTTTTCTATTTTATCTTTGTCCGAACAAATAAGTGTTGCGGATTATATCAAATTGGCTAAACGTGAATATGATGCGGCAATCGCATCCGGACGAATCCCAATTTTTGTTGGCGGAACAGGGTATTATATAAATGGAATTGTTAATGGTATTGTAGAAATTCCTGATATATCAGTGGAAAATCGTAACAAAGCACGCGAATTGGTGGCACGTGATTTAAATGCGGCACGTGCGATGGTTTCGGATTGTAATGTAACTGATCCGCAACGTGTGGCACGTGCGTTAGAGGTTATGTTTGAAACCGGTAAACCTATTATATGGTGGCAACAGCAAAAGCGTACAGGGGCAATTTTGCCGACACCTTTTAAAATTCTTATAAATCCGCCATTAGATGTTTTGCATAAACGAATTGCAGGACGAATACCTAAAATGATATCAGGTGGTGCGTTAAACGAAGCAAAATATATAATTGAAAATAAATTTGATGTCAGACGTGCCATCGGGGCCGAACAAATTTGTGCAATGTTGCAGGGTGAAAAAAATCAAGATGAAGCGGTAAATGATTGGATAATCAAAACTAACCAATACGCAAAACGGCAAAGAACTTGGTTTAAAACTCAGTTCAATGCCGATTTGATAATAGATCACACACCAAGTGTGGATGATATAGATTTTATATTAAAATCCTAAACGTTTATGTGCCTCGTACAGGCGTTGACGCCAATGCAGACGGCGTTCAGCTTCGTATTCCATAACGATTTTGTCTTTTAAAACAAACAAATCGCCATTAGGTAGGGCACGCAATACACATCTGCGTGGCATATTACGTGTGTTGTTTTTTATTTCAGCAGCACGTTTTACGGTTAATTCTGCAAGGTCTTGATTTGACATTTCTTATCCTTATTTGCCATATTTATTGTCAAAATCTTGCAATTCGCGTTTTTTACGTTTGATATCACGCATAGTTTTTGCAAGCGGTGACAACTTTTGTTTTTTGTTTGTATTGTTTTTCTGTTTTTTCTGTGCCTTTTCTTGATTACGTAAATCTTGCAATGCGATTAACACACGTGAATCAGAATTTTTACGAAAATCAGTCCAATTATCGTATGTTATAACAATCTGCTTTTTATCAAGCGAGATTCTCTGTTTGACTTTGCCATTCGCCTTTTCACGAACAGAGGTGAAATACAAAGGTAAATTGATTGTCATGGCATTCTTTAACTGAGTACCATTGATTGCATTGACGGTGTTAATCAATTTGTTGTGCTTTTCGCTTTCAAAGACGAAATTTTTTAATTCTTTGGAAATGTGTGTCTTGGCAGAATGTTGGTCGTTTGCAAAAGTTTCTGCTTGGGCTGCGTATGGAGACAAAGAGTCAGCAATAAAGTCAATTAAACGGAAAGTAAAATCTTGGCTGTATTTTTTCATCAAACGCAAAAATACTCTTGTTTGCAACATCAAAGCATTCATAAGATGATTTGTATAACCATAATTGTTTTTCCATGCAGTCTGGTTTTCTTCACGGGTTAACGAACTTTGATTATAATTTTCATAGATAAAATCGCCGATGAATTTTGTGTAGCGGTTTTTGACTTTATTAAGTTCTTTGTGTCTTGTCATAGTAAAAACTCCATCTTTGGTTTTGATGTTGTGGTTATTTGATTGATTTTTTCGTGCGTAAAAATAACACGTTTTTTGTGTTTGTCAAGAAAAAAATAAAGAATACTATCCGCGCAGGGCGAATTCGTATGAAAAAACTATTTTTTTATAACGTTGTCCCGAATAACTTGGCCAATGCCAGATTTGCGGATTTTTTTTGAAAAAATAACACAGTTTTCTAATTCTGTTTCCAATTTTCCCCACCCAGAATATTCCCAATCAACCAAGCCAACAATTTTCATGGTTTTCGGGTTTATGATAACGTTATTACAAATGTCGTTATGGTTCCAACCATCGCCTTCGTTATCTATCAAATCTTTGATTTCTTGGGGGCGGGCATAATGTATTTTGTTTATAAAATCTGCCAATTGTTTCCCCCATATTTCCCGGTGTTTTGTGATGGTTTTCGCACTGTATGTATTTATATTTCGGCCGGGAATAAAATCGTATTTGTAAAATACATATCCATCAAGTTCGACTACGTCTATGTGCAAGATTTGCAATGGTGAATACGGTGCCAAGGCATCGGTTATTCTTTTTTCGCGTAAAGTTTTATTGGGTGTTTTTTGTGTGTCATCATATTTTCTGGTTTTAAAGACATAACGATTTTTTATAATGAAACCAATATTCCATCCGCCCTTGATAACACGAACCTGATAGAATTTTAATCCCGGTATGTGCTTTTTTATTGCGTTATATTTACGCCGCCAATCATAGAGTTTTACACGTCTAAAGTGTTCTCGCTTTTTACGATTTGGAATAAAATACGACAAAAATTCACAAAATTTTAAAAAAAATAACAACATTTAAACGACTCTTGGTATCAAGAATAAATGGTATTGAAAAAAATGAAAAAAACAAGTATTTTGTGGATATGTTTAAATCAAATGCAATTGTGAAAGTTTTAATCCCTAATGTCGTGAATTCCGGATACGACTATCGTTTGACTGATGATGCGGATATTGGAACGTTTGTTCAATGCACGGTTATGAACAGACCGTATATTGGTGTTGTATACGGCTTTGGTGACAGTGGGTTGCCCCCAGAAAAAATAAAAAATGTAACCAAGGTATTAAAATCAGGGTTAAGTATCCAAGATTTACAGTGGGTTCAGAAAATGTCAGAATGGACACTTATGTCGCCTGGGGCCGTGTTGCGTTTGATATTAAACGTTCCTGATATATGAACGATAATGAACCTATGTCTGTATCTGATATACAAAATATTGCCAAGGTTGGTGCAAGTGTTATTAATTCATTGATTTCTAAAAACGTTCTGATGCCGGTTTAGGCACGATCATAGGAAAAATTTTGGGAATACAAATATGTTGATTGTGGGGATATAAAATTAAACACCGAACAACAGGCGGCCGCCGAAGAAATCGGTCGTGATATTGATACAGGGGATTTTTCCGTAACTTTGTTGGATGGCATTACCGGCAGTGGTAAAACCCAGGTGTATTTTGATGCTGCGTGGCGTGCATACAGCAAAGGCAAATCTGTTCTGTTGATGATGCCTGAAATATCACTTACCACACAATTTATTAAACGGTTTGAAAAACGCTTTGGGGCACCGCCGGTGGTTTGGCACAGTAATTTAACCGCTGCACGTCGGCGTGATATTTGGCGTGGCGTATTGAATGGCAAAATAAAGATGTTGGTCGGAACACGTAGTGCACTGTTTTTGCCGTGGAAAAACTTAGGCCTAATTGTCGTTGATGAAGAACATGATTCTTCGTACAAACAGGAAGACATGGGGAATTATCATGGACGTGATATGGCGGTTTTACGTGCAAAAATATCCGGTTTTCCGGTTATATTGGCCAGTGCCACCCCATCCGAAGAAACTTTGCGTAATGTAGAAATCGGACGTTACAAGCGGTTGGCTTTGAAATCCAGGTTCGGTGGTGCAACATTACCGACAATAAAGACAATTGATTTGCGTGAAGATAAACCGGTGGAATATACTATTGATGACAAATCAAACAGCGGATTTTTGTCCCCGACACTTTGTAATGAAATTTCTGATAACTTATCAAAACATCAACAGGTTATGTTATTTATAAATCGCCGTGGTTTTTCACCTATTGTTCAGTGTAAGAAATGCGGTTGGGTCGCAACTTGTCCTGATTGTTCCGCTGGGATGACATATCATAAAAAGTTGGGTAAGTTATTGTGTCATATTTGTGGGCGGGTTGCACAATTGCCGCCAAAATGTCCCGATTGTGGAAATGAGGTTTCTATGCGTGGGGCGGGTTTGGAAAAAATAGAAGAAGAAGTCAAAGCAAAATTCCCAAGTGTGAAAACAGCATTAGTATCCAGTGATACCATGATGTCACGTCAATCGCTTGAACGGTTGGTAAACCAGATGGAGACAGGTGAAATAGACGTTGTTATTGGAACCCAGATTTTGGCCAAAGGACATCATTTCCCGAATTTAACGTTGGTTGGCGTTGTTGATTCTGATATGGGACTGTTTGGGACTGATTTTCGTGCGGCGGAACGCACTTTCCAACAATTGTTTCAGGTTGCCGGTCGTGCGGGGCGTGGTGATATACCTGGGCGTGTGTTTTTGCAAACTTATCAGCCGGAACATCCTGTGTTGAATGCTATTTGTTCCGGAACGCGTGATGAATTTTTGCGTGCAGATATGAACGCACGGCGGGCTGCAAAGATGCCGCCCTTTGGGCAATTGATAGCTTTGGTTGTTGAAGGTCAAAAGGAAAACGTGTTAAAACAGTTTTGTGATAATTTACTGGCGGTCGCCCCAAATGTTAATGGTGCAAAAATAATGGGACCAATAATGGCCCAGGTATATCAGGTTAGGAATTGGTTCAGAATGCGTTTTTTAATTGCTGGTGATGTCAAAGCAAATTTGCAACCCGTTGTCAAAGCCTGGTTGTCGCGTGTCAAGGTGCCGGCAAACATTCGCATAAAGATAGATGTAAATCCCCAAAATTTTATGTGATTGGTTATACAACCTCGGTAACGGCACGCAAGGCACCATCACGGGACAATTGAACGACGTGGATTTTCTTTTTCATTTCTTCAATCAATTCCGAACGATTATATGCAGGTTGCGTATGTAAAATTCTGTCAGCAAACGCCGCGTACGCAGCTTCGGCACTTTCGGCGTGAATTGTAGTATAGAAATGTTCGTGACCCGTACCCAACATTTCCCATAAAACCGAAGCGTTATCGGTTGAAATTTCACCACCAATAATAACATCGGGTGTCATACGAACAACCAAGTCCAATAAACGAGCATAGTTAAAATCGTTGTTTTGTTCAGTCCTAGATAAAACAAAATGAACACGATTTTTTTGTGGAACACGGATTTCACGGGCATCTTCAACAGTAATAACGCGGCTGTCTTGGTTAATTAAAGTCAAGATGTGATTTAAAAATGTTGTTTTACCGGTGGCGGTTGCACCACTGATTAAGATAGGACTGCCATCATTTATTGCGGACATTAAACGGTCGTATGGGTCATCTGGTTTTACTTTTACCCGTGGATTTACTTTCAACAATTTTTCACCACGTTTTAGGTGATAATTCTCAAAAGAAGTGTCCGAAGCGGTTGCACCGCGTATATTTAATGCAACGCCACCAGTGACATCGTTTTCATCATATTGAACGTTTGGACCCGCGATAGCACTAAAACGATGGTTGCCGGGCAGGGTAACATAAACCACCGGCATCCCATGCACCGGGTCAAAAGGACGTTCGTATACGTTCGCGACAGTATGTATTAAATCAACCAGGTATTGTTTTGTTAGCACCGGTGCATCGTATGCAACCCATGGAACCTTGGCACCGTGCAGCCGCATCCATACCTCGCCCGCGTGGTTAATGGCGATTTCTTCAACGAACGATGGGCGATAAAAATTCGCCAAAGGTTCCAATAAAGAATCAAGAACTAAATTTGACATCAAATTCATTTTATCATAAATCCTGACTTGAATCAAAAAAGTTTATTTGATAAAATGAAAAAAAAGAGAGATTATGATGAAGAGTTCATTTTTTATTACTTTGTGTTCTATTTTGGCTTTGTCGGCGTGCAATAACGCGGATACACCGTATAATCAGAATGATTTTGCAAATGGTGGCGAAGATGCACCTTTCTATAATGAACAGACGGCCGGGGTTATTCAGGCGGGTAATGAATATGACGAGATAGATTCATATCGTCCAAAAACCGAAGCCGAAAGGGAAGAAAAAAGCAAACGTTGGAATACTGCACGTATGGAAACGCGTTGGCGTGAATACAAGGGGACGATGGTTCGGGTTCAAATTCTGTTGGGCAACAGCGAATTGCGTGAAATGCGGTTGCGTTTGATGCAAAACGCCGATGGAATGGATATAGATGGTGATTCAAGGGCTGTCTTGTCCAAGGTTGCTGATTATGAAATGAAGCGTGTATGTGGCCGAAATGCAACATCTATTGTTTTGGTTTATGATATGCCTTCGTTTGAAACTATGCGTCCGACCCCATTCTTTGATTACAGAATCGAAGCCGAGGGAACAACCATGCGGGAATATGGTTTCAGATGCGTTTATAACAATTAATCTGGATTAATAAATAAAAGGAAACAAAATGAAAAAAACACTTGGTGTATTAAGTTTGTGCGGTGCTTTGTTTTGCTCGGGCTGTGATGCCGGGGACCAGGGTGCCAAGGCCGGTGATACGGTTGTTATCGATTTTGCAGGGTATTTAAACGGTGTTCAATTCGAAGGTGGCACGGCCAGTTCTTTCCCATTGGTTTTGGGCAGTGGTCAATTTGTCCCAGGATTTGAAGATCAATTAATTGGTGCGAAAAAAGGTGAGGAACGCGATGTCAACATAACATTCCCAACACAATATGTTCCGGAATTGGCTGGCAAGGATGTTGTGTTCAAGGTAAAGGTTGTTGATATCGTCAAAAAATAACAACAAATTATAACTTATAAAAAGACCGCCTGTTGTGGCGGTTTTTATTTGCCCCGATTACTTTTAAAATTTGAATAGGAAATCATACCAGAAACTTTTAATTCGGAATCAAGTGATTCAGAATTATATGAACAATACGTTGTCGAATTTTCCTCTAAAAATCTGTCCATTTCGGTATTTGCAATATCAACATTGGTTTTGGGAATTTTAAGGGCGTTTATTCGATACGGTATTTTACGCCAAAGTTGTTCGGTGCGTAACTGGTTATTTTCGGCGACTTTCTCTTTTATAAGATTGTTCATATCGTTAATGGTTACAATCTTGTCTGATTCCGATTTCGAAACGCTTATGCCAAAAGTGTCTTGTACTTGTTTTAATATGTGTGACATATCTTTCCTGGTGGCACCATAATATGTTGAAAAGCGTAAATTTGTCGTTGGTGTCGTTTCTGTTCCAAATTGAGTGTTTATGATTTGAACCAATGTACTGAAAATTTCTAGCTCTGTCCATTTATCCATGTTTAAATCTCTTATTTAATCAACTGCCATTATAAATATGCCACGTGCATTTGCTGTTTTAATAACGTTTGGTTTATCCACAACAAAGCATGTTTTTGTGTTTACAACGATTCCGCATAATTTTGCATCAGCGACAGCGTTTACTGTATCAACACCAATTGCAGGAATATCAATCCGTAAATCTTGACCGGGTTTTGTCATTTTCGCAAACACACCCGATGCACGTCCGCGTTTGTTTTTGCGCATTTCAACAACACGATCCAACATACGCGCGGTTCCTTCGGCGGCCTCGACCGCAATAACTTGTTTATCAACAACAACAGATGCACCGATATCTTCGACCCCAATGGTATGTGACACATTTACCGCACGTTCAATATTTGCCGCGTCCACCCGTGTTGGTTTTGTCTTGGTTTGAATACCACTGTGTTCAAATGTCAAATCTGGGGCGACATCTTGGGCCGCCACAATTTCATACCCGCGTTTTTCCAAAGCTTTATTAAATGCAACCGCCATAGAATCATACCCCCGTTGATGTTTTAATACACTGAATAACACACCCAAAGACCAAAAATCTGGCCGAATATCAGATAAATTGACGTGCCCCAATGCACCCACAAATGTCAATTTACGAATACCGCGCTTGCGACATTCACGCGCAGCCCTGCCCGCGCCACCCAGTCGAATAACCAAATC
>CACYQE010000008.1 GCA_902776515.1 uncultured Pseudomonadota bacterium | reverse complement strand
TACATACTGCACAATCATATCCTTTTTCCATCAGTGTCCAACACATATCTATATCTTCACTGCCGTATTTTGGGAAAGATGTGTCGGCAAAATAACCTAATTTTGAAAAAATATCCGTTCTAGCCAAACACACACAAGTACTTAGAGAATCTGGAAACTTTATAATTTCTGTGCCTTTGCCGTTTATATGCGTGATGTATTCAACAAAATTATCAAAATGATCAATAGACATTTCTGTATATTCTTCTAATTCTTTTTTCCAATCAGTAGTTTCTTTAATAGATAGTAATTTTTGTATGCTAGACAAACTATAACTATACTTTGTTCTACAAGATGGACGCAAAGGACTTACTAAAGCGATGTTTGGGTTACTATTGATAGATTTCATCAATATAGTTAACCAATTTGCAGAAAAAAATAAATCGTTGTTGCAAAAACAGGAAAAAGCATAATCGTTAGAAACAGAAACGCCAAGTCCCTGATTGTATGCATAACCAACACCCATATTATCATTATTATGAATCAGGTGAATTCGATTTAAAGAACCAGAAGGTTTTAGACTTTTTAAATATTCTAACGTTTCATCAGAAGATCCATTATCAACAAGTGTTAGAGCAAAAGGGTAATTTGTTTTTTTTATAAGGGACTCTACAGTTACCCTTGTATAGTCAAGAGCGTTCCAACAAATTATTATGATGTTTACATCGGGTTTCATAATGCTTTTAATATTTTATATTGTAGACCAAAAAAAGCAAATGTCAATATTTGTGTTAAAAATTTATCTGTGGTGTGCAAAATTTTGTATTTCCGTCAACATGATTTTTATTAAATCATCTTCATTTCTTGCGAAAAATATCGTTTGATTACTCCCTTGCCATATGTTTGGGGTAAAAAACTCAAAAGTTATAACCTGTTTTGTTACTTTATTATGTACTAATTTCCTATATTTATTTTGCACGTTTTGATAAAATATTGCAACGAAGGCACTTAAGTTATAAAAATTTACAAATGTTTCTGTTTTTTTTATTATTTTCTGAATATCCATATTGTCATTATATCTATAATGATACAGAAAACAAATGGGTCTGTTTGTATTTTTTAATTGTTTCATACGATTTATTTTGCGTTTATAACTTTCAATACATTTCTCATCTTTAATGACATCGTGATGAGTAAACTCAAATCCATTCAAGTGCATGAAATTATAAATCTGGTCACATTCTGTGATAATCTTTGATCGTACCACATGTTCATTTAAAGAATAATATAAATTATCCGGCAATAGTAACGTATTATATTCTGTTTCTTCTAATTTAATTGCATAATCAATATTAGATCTGGCAAACGAATATGGTGTTGAGAAAGCTTTCTGACCGTGACGTTGTAATATATCATCGGTGAGGCAGTTTTCACCAATAGATACGAATAATGGTTGTTCATCATTTATAGACATGTTTTTTACCATTTAACAGTGATATTTTACTTAGATATTTGGCTTTTTCAAGAAAAATATATTGATTTTTCAATACGTTTTCCTATCATACCAAAAAAAGGATACTAATGAACTCTGTGCAAAATGTAAAAGAAGGTTTTTTACAAGTTTCTCCTTTACATAGTATATATTATGCAACTTTTGGCAATCCGCATGGTGTTCCCTTGTTGTGCTTTCATGGTGGACCTGGCGGTGATTTTAAAATAAAATATTCGTTGTTAGCAGATCAAGATAAGTATTATACAATCCTTTTTAATCAACGCGGATGTGGAAAGTCTGTTCCTGGTGGAAATCTAAAAGATAATACTCCAGAAGCAGCTGTTACAGATGCAAAAAAATTGTTGGATTTTTTACAAATAACTAGATGTTATGTTACTGGATTTTCTTATGGTTCCAGCTTGGCTATGCTGTTTGCTATAAAAAATCCTACCGTAGTAGAAGCTTTGTTTTTATCTTCTGTTTTTGTGCCAAATAATTTTGATAACAGATTTTATGGTGAAAACGCAAAAAATAAGTCCCCATTAGGATACAAAGCGTTTATATCAACCATAAAATGTACGAATAGTGCAGATTTGTTGCATAAGATAACGGTTTCAACAAAAGAGGAACAAGAAAAAATAATTCGAGCTTTTATAGATTGGGAAATCCAGCTTTTTAAAGGACGAGATACTGTACAATATTCATATCCCACAACAATAGATCAGGCACTTGTGGATAGTAAACGTATTTTGTTACATTATGCAGCTAATGATTATTTTGGCCTAAGGAATTCACTTTTAGATAATTTATCTATATTAGATAAAAAGCCCATTATGATAGTACATGGTGACAGTGATTATTTGACCCCTATAACGACTGCATATGAATTACAAGAAAAATTGCCACAAATAAAAATCTTTCCGGTTATAAATGGGGGGCATGTTGGTTCTCGTGTCACACAGAAACTATATGAAGTAATAAATTGTTATCTAGAGAATCAAAAATAGAGCTAGTGCTTGATAGCAAAATGTTTTACATTTAGTGTTGTTTTACTATGTATAACAAATTGGGTGTTTGTGGCTATAATTTTTGCAAATAAAAACAAAACGGTCACAAATTGTGACCAGCTGAAAATGGTTGCACGTAAAGGGGCAAGTGTCGCTGGCGATGCACGAAAGAAAATCGAATCCAAGACAGGCAAACCGGTTCTAACTGGCCGCAATGCGAAAAGCTTAAAAAAGATAACAAAATAACGGCTGTTTTATCAAATACCTTGCTTTTGTAAATATTTGTAATATAATTACAAGCGTGTAATCTGAACAAAAGGATAAAAACCGATGCGTATGTAATATTGTGATTTTTATAAACAAACTGTGCATAGAAATATGCAAATGGCGATTACAATATAACAAAGGTTTTTATCATGTCTAGCATCTCTTTAACAAATGTATCTTTTTCTTATGATTCATACAGAACTATATTTGACGATGTATCTGTAGTATTTAATGATTTTGACAAAGTTGCAATCGTTGGTGACAATGGTTCTGGCAAAACAACATTATTAAAATTGTTGGCGGGTGATTTATTGCCAGATTCTGGCAATATCGGCAAAAATGCCAGTGTTTATATGTTGAATCAAATAAATGTATCAGATTCTAAAAGTGGGGGCGAACAACAAATGTTTGCGTTAATGCGTGCTTTTGAATCTGGTGTTGATATTTTGTTGCTTGATGAACCAACAAATAATCTGGATTCGGATGCCAAACAAATATTCTTTAATCAATTAAACAGTTATCCAAATGGTGCTGTTATTGTTTCGCATGACAGGGAACTTTTGCAACAGATGGATAAAATTATTGATTTACAAAATGGCAAATTAAAAGTGTATGGTGGAAATTATGATTTTTATTTGGAACAAAAGAGAATTGAATCAAATAACCTTTATTCCAAGTATGCCGATACACAAAAATCTATTGCCAGGTTGAATAATACAATAAATATTGCACAAAACACTCGTCAGCATCATGAAGCAAAACAGCAAAAAGAAATAGGAACGTCCAGACGGAGCAGGTTGGAAGCAAATGCATTAAAAGGTAAAAGCCAACAAACAGAAGCCAAAAAACGTAATATCATTCAGAAAAAACTAAATCAACAAATTGAATTGCAACAATCGTTATCAGAACAAATGATAGACGATAAAATCAAAATACCTGTGCCGAACAAACCTTTTTACAGCAAAGAATTGATTCAAATATCTGGATTGAAGTTTGGTTATGGCACGGAAATGATTTTTGATAATTTTGATTTTTCCATGTATGGCGGGCAAAGAATCCGTATTATTGGTAAAAATGGTTCTGGAAAATCAACACTGTTGAAATTGATATGTGGTGATTTGAAACCAAAATCAGGAACAATAAAAGCGTTTGGTAAAATTGCGTATCTAAATCAGGATTTATCAGTTCTGGACAAAAATAAAAACATAGTTGAAAATATTATGGATACTGCTGGTGTTTTGAAACATGATGCACATGTAATCGCGGCAAATTTTGGATTCCGGGGCGATGCGTCAAATAAGCGGGTCGGTGTTTTATCTGGTGGAGAATTATTAAAAGCGACATTAGCGGCGGTTCTTGGTAGCACAGAACAACCAGATTTATTGATTTTGGACGAACCAACCAATAATCTCGAAATTAAAAGTATATCGATATTAGAAGATGCTTTGAATCAATATCGTGGTGCGATATTACTGGTATCACACGATGAAATGTTCGTAAAAAACATAAAAACAGATATAGAGGTGCAATTATAAAAACTTGCGTGGGGGTGTGATTATTTCTTGATTGAAAAAAAACGAAAATTCAAGTACGATGAAAATAGAAAAAGGAACCAAAATGTCTGAAATAATAGATTTATACGACAATACCAGACGGTTCGTTCGTTCTGTTGAACGTGGAACTGAAATACCAAATAATTTAAACAAGATATCGGTGCACGTATGGTTTGTTAACAGCAAAGGGGATTTTTTATTACAACAACGTGTCGCAACCGCCAAAAAGTTCCCAAATATGTGGGGGCAAACCGGTGGCGGAGCCCAGACCGGCGAATCCAGTTGGGATACATGTGTTCGCGAATCTGTTGAAGAATTGGGTTTAAAACCAGAAGTTGATAAATCTGTGTTGGTTGGAACATTTAAACGTCCAAAAGATTTTGTTGATGTTTGGTTGGTGCATACGGATGTAAATGTTAGTGATTTGAAACTTCAACCATCCGAGGTTCAAAATGCAAAATGGGCGACTTTGGCGGACATTATCCATATGCAGAATACCAAGGAATTTATACCATCGATCATCCCATCTTTTAATATGGTATTAAACTACCAAAAAATGATAAAGTTGCAACCTGTTAATGCACAAGATTTTCTTGGAAAATTGGTGTGTGTTCAAATGGATAGACCCCAGGGCAGCAAGCACCAAAAACATGGTTTTACATACGAAGTGAACTATGGTTTTATTCCAAATACTGTCTCGGGCGATGGCGAAGAATTGGATGCGTATATCTTGGGTGTTGATGCACCATTGGCAACATTTACTGGCAGGTGTATCGCAATTATTCATCGCACGAATGATAACGATGATAAATTGGTTGTTGTACCAGACGGTCAGAATCTAACAAATGAATACATAGAACAAAAAACTGCATTCCAAGAACAATGGTTTAAACATACAATTATTCGGTAATATTGTGGATAATCGTTGGACTTTTGATAATGATGAATTATTTGATTTAGTTGCGTGTGGCAAAAAACGCGGCACATGTTCTTTGTATGATGGTAACGACCAATTATCAAAAGTTGGTGATATAAACATAATTTATAATTCTGAAAACAAACAAATAAAAATTAAAATAACAAAAGTTCGTAAATGTCGTTTTTGCGATGTCGATGAAAACTGGGCAAAGACAGAGGGGGAGGGGGATTTATCGTTGCAATATTGGCAACGTGTCCATCACGAATTTTTTAAAAATATAAAATCAGATTTCAAAAAAACAGATATGTTGGAATTGAACGAATTTATCTTATGCGTTTGACTTCAATGCCAACCACTTGTTCGCGTTGTAATTCTTCGTGTGACACAAACTTTGTAATAACATCCATCAATTCTTTTAAGTTATCAAATCCAGAGCGTTTTATATCTAGATTTTTAAACAAAGATTCAAAATCGGGTGCAACGTGCATATTTAATATTTCACAAATGATATATAATATATGAAGAATAACTTTTCTCTTTTAACTTTGGCATTTTTTTATGTTTTTCATTTGAAGTAAATTGTATAACGCCAAGCTTTTAAAATCAAGTTCGTAAAAATTTCTGCTTTTTAAGTATAAAATTCCATTTACGGCTTGCTTTTTGCGGGTGTTTTGTGTAGATTGTGGTGGTTGAATTAATATAGGAATTAAAAATGCCGAAAAAATCGCCGAAAGTTTCTGTTTTAACACCAATTTATAATACAAATCCTGAACATTTGCGGGAAATGATTGAATCTATTCTGACACAGACATTTACGGATTTTGAATTTTTGATTCTAAATGATTCCCCCGATAACACAGAAATAGAAAAAATTGTTTCAGAATATGCAAAACACGATAAACGTGTAAAGTATTTAAAAAATGAACATAATATGGGCATAACACCATCACGAAACAGTTTATTAAAAGTGGCACGTGGTGAATATTTGGCCATATTTGACCACGATGATGTGTCCATGCCAACACGATTGGAACAGGAAGTTGCGTATTTGGATAACCACTCGGACATTGGTGTTGTTTCTGGGTGGCTGGAATATTTTGGTGTGGATAATAATGTTTGGCAAACCCCCGAAAATGATTCAGATATTCGTATAATGACGTGCGATAACTGTTATGTTGCACATACGGCTGCGATGATACGTAAATCGGTTTTAGTTGATAACGGTATAGAATATGAAGAATTTTTTACACCAGCCGAAGATTATCGTTTGTGGGCCAGGTTGTTGGATGTGACACGTTTTTATAATATCCAGGAAGTATTAGTTCGGTATCGTTGGACTGGCAATAACACGTCCAGAACACAAAATGCAAAACGTGAATTAGCCCGCCGTTCTATTTATTTGGATTTTCGTGATAAACACCTTGGGGTGTATGAAGAGTTTAAAAAACATAATCCAAATACCCGGTTCAGATTGCGTTTGTTTGGAATACCTTTGTTAAAAATAAAACATAATACGGTGTATTTGTTTGAATTTATACCGTTATTCAAAATCAAATGGAAATAGATATGTCCATATATGTAACTAAATCTTTTATGCCGCCATTAAAAGAATACAACAAATATGTTGCCGGTATTTTTGAACGTGGTATGTTGACTAACCAAGGCCCATTGGTTGAAGAATTACAGACCAAATTGGCCGGGTATTTAGGTGTTGAAAATTTTCATTATGTAACAAACGGGACAATTGCGTTACAATTGGCATTGGCGGCGTTGGATATAAACGAGGGCGAGGTTATAACAACACCTTTTACCTATGTCGCAACAACCAGCAGTATTTTATGGCAACGTTGTAAACCAGTGTTTGTTGATATAGAACCGGATAATTTTACAATTGATGTTAATAAAATAGAATCTGCGATTACACCAAAAACCCGTGCAATTATGGCGGTGCATGTGTTTGGATATGCGTGTGATGTTGATAAAATTGAACAAATCGCAAAAAAACATAATCTGCGGGTTATTTTTGATGCAGCACATGCGTTTGGAACAAAATATAATGGCCGGTCGTTATTATCGTATGGCGACATTTCCACATGTTCGTTCCATGCGACCAAGCTGTTCCATACTGTCGAAGGTGGTGCGTGTGTTGTTCGCGATAAATCTGTATCGGACAAGTTGGATTTACAAAAACGTTTTGGACATTATTATGATACTCATTATATGTTGGGCATAAACGCAAAACAGTCGGAATTTCACGCGGCGATGGGGTTGGCGAATTTCCCGTATATTAACGATATTATTGCGGCCCGGAAACATATTTGCGATATGTATGATAACCTGTTAAACGGCATTGTAAAACGTCCAAAGCATCAGGATGGTTTAGAATACAACTATGCATATTATCCGGTTGTTTTTAACAGTGAAGAAGAGCTGTTGCGTGTATTTGATGCATTGCACGCGATTGACGTTTACCCACGGCGGTATTTTTGGCCATCCTTGAACAAATTGCCGTATGTTGACGGGGGACTTTGTCCGGTGTCTGAAGATATCTCGTCACGCATCGCCTGTTTACCGCTGTATGTGGGCTTGGACGATGAAACGGTTAAAACAATATCAGAAACAATAAAAATGGTATGCAAAAAA
The DNA here is from genome assembly GCA_902776515.1 of uncultured Pseudomonadota bacterium. Classification (GTDB taxonomy): domain Bacteria; phylum Pseudomonadota; class Alphaproteobacteria; order Rs-D84; family Rs-D84; genus Enterousia. Next base: position 6,852 of record CACYQE010000008.1, on the reverse strand, counting down.
TGAAGAAAAAATACGATTTGATTTTCAGTATGGGTGCTGCATGTTCTTGTTCGTCTGCGTTACGTTCTGCGGAATTACAGGTCGCCAGTTATCCGTTTGATTGGTTGTTTGGGTCCGATTTTTGTGGTCGTGCCGATATTGTTGTAAAAGATTTTAAGCGATTTATAGACAAAGAAGATTTGGAATTTGCTTTTTCAGAACGCAGTATTAAATGTGATGCGTATCACAATAAGTATAACGATTTGACATTTAATCATGATTTTGAAAAAGGAAAGAATCTGGCGGAAACGTATCAGGCTGTTCATGAAAAATATGAACGCAGAATAAACCGTTTGTTAACGAGTATCGCCAAGGCAAATAGTGTATTGATAGTTTATATTGAAACGCCTGACAGTGTTAAGAGCTTATCTGATAACAAAATAAAAGCAGCCTTTGAAAAAGTACAGCGGCATTTTAATGATAAACATATTGATTTGATTTATTTGTCCCCTGATAACACACTGGCAAATATGCACGAATATAAAATATCCGAAAATATAATCAGACTTATCGGAAATTATAAATCTAAATCCGTCAATGATGTTTCGTATGCGGTTGATGCTCGGTTATTGAAAAACTTATTGCAGACAAGATATGCACTAAGACAACCATTGATTGTAACGATAAAAAAGAAACTTTTGCGTATGTTTATACAATTTATTCCATCACACAACAAACGTCAAATACTAAGAAAGAAATATCATTTAGGATAATGAAATGGGTATATTAAATAAACTTAAACGGCGTATAAAACAAAAACGTGAAACACGGCTCGCATTGTCGTGTAATAATATACAAATTCCTTACAAGTCGTCAAGGGTATCGTTGCACATATCTGGAAAAAATAACACCGTTATAATAAAGAACAAAAAAATAAAGACGGGCAAAATAGACATTCAAATATATGGTGACAACAATTCAGTTATAATTGATTCTGATGTTTATGTTTCTGACAAACTTAGAATTATAATTGGTAATCCAAATTCTAATTTTGCACCAGCATATAACTGTGAATTTTCTATTGGGGCTAATACAACAATTGAGTCTATGGAATATTGCACGTTTAATAGTGGGGCCAAATGCAATATTGGTGCATTTTGTATGTTTTCGTATGGTATAACCATTTTTAATACTGATGGACATCCAATATTTGACTTAAAATCACATGAAATCATAAACTATGTTAAAAATGTAAGTATTGGCGAACACGTTTGGGTTGGTGCGTATGCAAAAATATTAAAGAATACTGTTATTCCTGATGATTCTATTATTGGGTATGGTTCAGTTGTCGCTGGTAAATTTACCGTCCCACACACTTCGATTGCGGGCAACCCTGCGTGCGTTGTGCGGGAAAATATATCATGGGATTCTTTTGCGTATGAATATTGTCAAAATAATACAATTAAATCACCTGTTGTTGTGTCGGCAATAGAAACTGTTGCTAAATTAGTCAAAGATAAAAAATCTATTTGCAGATTTGGAGATGGTGAATTTGATATAATGTTTAGTCGTGCAAGTTTGTCGTTTCAAAAATATGATGACCGCTTGTGCAAAAAGCTTTGGGAAACATGGAACAGCAACGATAAAAATATAATGGTTGCAGTAAACGCTTCTTATTTTCGGGTAATCACCGATTATAAATCTATATTTTTACATAAATATTTAAATCGCCGCCGTCATAAAATACAGGAAATATCTGACACAAATAAAACATATTATGATTCCGAGCTAAGCTGCGTATATAAAATGGGTAAAATTGCAAATTGTGGACAGTATTACAACAAGGTTCGCAGTATATGGAAAAATCGTGATATTGTTTTAGTTCATGGAAGTGGTATTTTTGACAAGCTGAAATACAATATTTTTGATAACGCAAAATCCATAGAATCTGTAATTGTCCCATCGTGTGATGCATTTGATGAATACGATACGATATTACAAAAACTTTTATCTATGGGCAAAAACAAGATTTATATATTAATTTGTGGTCCAACGGCGACTGTTCTTGCACACGATTTAGCTGTTCAAGGTGGCGTGCAAGCCTTGGATTTTGGACATATCGCAAAAGATTACGATTGGTTTAAACAGGGTATAGAAACATCAACATCTGCCGCTACACAGGAATTTTTTAGTCCAGATTAAAAAGGTTTCAAAATGCAAAAAATTAAAGTTTCGATTCTTTGTATTACTTATAACCACGCTAAATTTATTCGTCAGGCGTTGGATGGGTTTGTTATGCAAAAAACAAACTTCCCGTTCGAGGTCATAGTTCATGATGATGCTTCCACAGATGGTACAGCTGATATCGTTCGTGAATATGCGGAAAAGTATCCTGATATCATAAAACCGATATTGCAAACAGAAAACCAATGGTCGCGTGGTGTCAGTATTTGGAAAGCACACATGTGGCCGCGAATTCGTGGCGAATATGTTGCCCTGAATGAAGGTGATGATTACTGGACCGACCCTTGTAAATTACAAAAACAAATTGATTTTATGGATGCACATCCGGATTTCAGTGTGTGTTTTCATCCTGTGCGTGTAATTTGGGACGATAAACGCAGCCCTGATTATATCTTTCCAACGCCAAAGTTTCGGTTTAACAAGACGGTATTAGAATTGTCTGATTTGTTACAGCATAATTTTATTCAAACAAATTCAGTGGTATATCGTTGGCGACCTGAATGTGCGGAATTGTTTCCTGACGGTATTTTGCCGGGCGATTGGTATTTGCATCTGTTGCACGCCCAGGTTGGTAAAATTGGTTTTTTGCCGGATGTTATGTCTGTGTATCGCCGTAACGCGGGTGGTATTTGGACCGGTTCTTTTGAATCTGATGATTGGTTTATTAAATGTGCATTTCCTTGTATGAAGTTTTATAAATCTGCAATGACACAGTTCAACCACGATTATACCAAGGAATTGGTGTTTATTGCTGCTTCGGCAATTCGTGCGTTTTTGCGTGCCAACCAAACAGATAAAATAAATGTAATTCACGATACTTATCCGGAAATATGGGATGGTGCAACAAATCGTCTGAATGTGTGTGATATGGCTTCTATGCAAAAACGCGTCAATAAATATAAAAAATTGTTTAATATGACGATAATGATTGTTGCTTTTGTTGTCGTTATGTGTATACTGCTCACAGTATTTTTGTAATAAAGGGTGATTAGATGTCAAAATATAAATTTAACAATGTCCGGTTGGTTGCACAAAACGTGGTTGTGCCAAGCAACGAAATAAACATTTATGACGAAGCACAATACTATGATAACAACGTGAAAAAGATTGACCGTATGCGTAAAATGGTCGGCTTTCATAAACGGCGTGTTTCTGACCAGGATGTTTCGCCCGCGTATTATGCAATTGATGCGGCGGAAAAATTATTTGCTGGTGCGAACATTGACCGTAACTCAATTGATGCAGTTGTTTATATGGCTCAACGCCAGGATTGGTCAAATCCATCTACTGTGTTTTGGATTCATCAAAAATTAAATTTGCCTGTGGATTGTCCGGTTATTACTGTGAATCAGGGTTGTCCAGCGTGGGTGTATGGTATGTGGACCGCGGCACAGATGATATCCAGTGGCGGGCATAAACGTGTTTTGTTGTTGGCGGCGGATACACCAACTGTTGGTATCGATCCGGCAAATCGTATTTCTGCCCCAGTGTTTGGCGATGCGGGTTGTGCGACACTGTTGGAATATGATGAAAGTGCGGAACCAATTTATTTTGATATGGCTGTATATTCCGATGGATTCGAAGCAATTATTTCACCTATATCTGGGGAGCATTGTGTAATATTACAAAACAAACCGGAAGATAGGAAGTTATTCAATGATTTGTTGGATAATCCGGTTCAAACACCGTCCGGTCACAAGGCAACTTTGTTTGACGGATATATGGACGGAATAAAGGTTTTTGATTTCACTATTTCCAAGGTCCCAGCCAGCATAAAATCGTTGATGGACGCATCGGGGGTAACAGAATCTGATGTTAAATTCTTGTGTTTACACCAGGCAAACAAGCAAATTATTCAGGCTGTTGCCACGGAATCGGGTTTCCCATTGGACAAGGCACCGTATTATGCGTTTGAAACATATGGTAACAACACAATGTGTTCAATTCCAACAACGTTGAATACCGTTGTGCGTGATGCTGGGGTCGCTGATGGTGAAAAGATATTGTGCAGTGCATTCGGAAATGGGCTGGCGGTGGCAAGTATGCAAATTACACTTGATTCGCGTGTCAAATTGTTGGGTGTATCCGATTGGACCAAACCAGATTGGTTCATGACCCGCGATGAATACATTGAATATTGGAAAAACAAACTGGCAACAGAACAACATTAACAAAATAACAATATAAAAAACCCAAGGAGTAAAAAATGACAAAAGCAGAATTTTTAGAAGCATTCCAAGACGTTTTGCAACGTGATGATGCGGTTAGCGAAACAGAAGTTTTGGCGGATATGGATGAATGGGATTCTTTATCCAAAATGGCTACAATGGCATATTTCAAGGGACATTTTGGTATCGCAATTACTTTGGACCAATTGGGCAAATTGGAAAAAGTTTCTGATTTAATCGCATTAGCAGGGAATAATATAAAATGATAAAATTTACAACCGAAGATAAATTTATCGTTACTGGTGCATCGTCTGGGTTGGGCCAAGGTGTCGCGTTGTTGCTGAATAAATTGGGGGCAACGGTTATTGGCATCGCACGCAACCATGAACGCTTGGCGGAAACAAAACAAAAATCTGAACATCCGGAAAATTTCTTTACCGAAGAATTAGATGTGACCGCTGATATTGACGGTTTGCCGGGTTACGTAAAATCTTTGCGTGAAAAATATGGCAAGTTTCGCGGTATGGCAATTTGCCATGGAATTACTGATGTAACACCAACACAGATGTTAACATACGACAACATAAAACACGTATTTGATTGTGATTATTTTGCACCAATTATGTTGGCCAAGGGATTCGTTGACCGCCGTAATAATATCGGTCGTGGTGCGGCATTGGTTGCGATATCTTCGTATGGTGCATTATCGTGCAATCGTGGAATGAGTAATTATGCTGGTGCCAAATCAGCACTTATTGCATCTATGAGATGTATTGCAAAAGAAGTAGTCCCATTTGGTATTCGTGTGAATACAGTTTCACCATCTGACATAAAAACACCTATGGTGCTGTCAAACGAGTTTTCAACAGTTCGTGGGGCGGATCATGAAAAGCACTATCCTTTGGGATATGGCGAAGTAGAAGATGTCGCAAATATGGTTGTCTTTTTGTTGTCTGATGATGCAAAATGGATAACGACGCAAAACTATATCATAGATTGTGGGGTTGGATTATAATGACAAAGCGGATATTCGTTGTTGGTGGAAATGGATTTGCCAAGGAATGTGTCCAATATATTCGTTGGAATATATGTGACGGTTTGGATGTCGAACTTGGTGGATTGGTTGGTCACAATGGATATGTTGTGGATTTTGGCGAATTGAACAATTTATTTGTTGGCGATTTGTCCGAAATGAAATTTGGCCCCGATGATTATTGTGTAATCGGGGCGGGGTATCCTGAATTGCGGCGAAAAATATATAATGATATTTTAGCTGTTGGTGGAAAATTATGTAATTTGTTTATACCGACAGTGTTGGTCCCTGTTAATGTTAAAATGGGGGATGGAAACTGTTTTGTTGGGACACCACTTACTGAGTGTACAGATATTGAAATCGGTAATGGCAATCTGTTTAATGGTAACATTGTTGTTGGACATGATGCAAAAATCGGTGATTTTAATTTCTTTGGGCCATCAACACATATCTTGGGCGGTGTAAAAATTGGTAATGATAACATTATTGGAACAAATGCGGTATTGTTAGCTCACGCGAAAATAGGTAATCATAACAAAATAGCCCCTTTGTCTTGTGTGTATCGCGGTTGTAAAGATAATTGTTATATGTTGGGCAATCCTGCGGAAAAAGTGGGAACTGTGGAATGATAAGAAACGGTGTTGATATTGAATCTGTGGCACGATTTAAAAATCGTGACAAGGATTTTTTTGATGCCATTTTTACCCAACAAGAACAACTCCTGCTGGAACGCATACAGGGCATGGACGAACATGATCTGGCCAGTGGCATTGTGCCCATCCGCGACGTGGTGGACATCCTCGGCTCGCGCTGGAAGGTGGAGATCCTCACCGGTGTGGCGCGAGGGCATTGCCGTTTCTCGGAATTGAAGACTTTTCTCTACGAGATTTCGGAGAAAATGCTGGCCAGCGGCCTACGAGAGTTGACCGACTTGCAACTCATCGAACGCACAGACCGCTTCGGCTACACCAACCGCGCCGAGTACCGCATCACGCGTCAGGGACTGCGTCTTTTTAGCGTCATCTTCGCCATGCAGGAGTGGGGCGAGGGCTACCGCAAGGAGGTTTTCGGCATCGTGAATCGCTCACCAAACGGTGAGTGACGGCTTCCGTGTCAGGAAACAGTCGTATCTTTGCAATCGTAGAACAATCAAATAATCAGAGACAATGAAACACATCAAACTGCTGACCACCAGCATCGTTATGGCAGCTCTGGCCTTTGCCGGATGCAGCAACGGAAATCAACAAAAAGAAGAAAACAATATGAAACAGCAACTCGTTTTGACTCAGGAGTGGGACAAGGTGTTCCCGCTGAGCGAAAAAGTGAACCACCGCAAGGTGACGTTCGAGACACAGTATGGGCTGACGTTGGTAGCCGACCTCTACACTCCAAAAGAAGCCCAGGGCAAGCTGGCGGCTATCGCCGTGA
>CACYQE010000007.1 GCA_902776515.1 uncultured Pseudomonadota bacterium | reverse complement strand
GAAACGCAAATCATTTCTTATAACATTATCCAAGGTGATAAAATTATTGTCGGACGTGTCGGACAATCAACAAGTTCTGCTGCGACCCAAAGCAAACGCGGTGGCAGACCACCAATGTAATATAAAAGCAATTGTGTGTTTTATGAAGAAATCTGAAAGCATCATTTCTATGGATAAAATCTGCAAAAGTTTCCCACTTGCGGTTGGTGGTGTTCAGCAGGTTCTATTTGATATATCATTCAACGTGAATGCCGGTGAATTTGTCTCTATTATGGGGCCTTCTGGGTCTGGTAAATCGACATGTATGAACATAATAGGTGCGTTGGATACACCTACATCTGGGGTGTATGAATTATACGGTCGTAACATAACAAATATGACAAATGATGATTTGGCAAAAATTAGAAATGAATACATAGGTTTCGTTTTCCAAAATTTTAATTTGTTGTCAAAACGCAATGTATTAGACAACGTTATGTTGCCATTAATGTATCGCGGAATGTCGCCATCGGAACGGGTGGAACGTGCACGTGATATGTTGCGGCGTGTCGGATTGGAAAAGTTTGAAACATATTTCCCAACACAACTGTCGGGCGGAATGAAACAGCGTGTTGCGATTGCTCGTGCGTTGGCCGGTGACCCGAAATTGATATTGGCGGACGAACCGACCGGGGCATTGGACAGTAAAATGGGAAATGAAATATTAAAGTTTTTTAAGCAATTGAACAAGGAAATGGGTATAACTATTGTTATGATTACCCATGAATTTGATATTGCAAAATATTCAGACAGATTGATTCATATTTATGACGGTCGTATAAATTATGACGGCCCTGTCCCAGAAAACGAATCGATACTGACAAAGAAATTGCACAGGACAGAAAAATGACGCTAAACGATATTTTAAAAGAATCGTGGTTATCCATAGGTGGAAATAAAGTCCGGTCTTTTTTGACGGTTTTGGGGATTATTATTGGTGTTATGGCTGTGGTTATAATGGTTGCGGTTGGTGAAACCGTTCAAAAAGAAATAACCGGACAATTTTCATCACTGGGAACAAATACTGTTATGATACGTGCCGGTGCGGCACAAACCGGTGGAATTAGGGCCGGAAATCGGCAAACACTTACCATCGAAGATGCCGAATTTATTGCTAAATTGCCGGATGTTGCGGCTGTTTCGCCCGTTCAAAATTCTGGGGCCCAGGTTATTTATGGTAACAAGAATTGGTCAACCTCTATGACCGGGGTTTACCCTGATTATACAACTGTTCAAAATATAGAAATGGAATATGGTGCGTTTTTTGATACTTCCGCGGTCAGAAACGCCTCTACACACGCCGTAATTGGTCCAAAAACAGCATCTGAGCTTGGCATGGCAAAAAACCCCGTGGGCGAGGTTATTCGTGTCCAGAACGTTCCTTTTGTTGTTATTGGTGTTACAAAAGAACGTGGTGATTCAATGATGGGGTCCCAAGACGATATGGTGTTAATACCTATTACAACGTTGAAAAAACGTGTCCAAGGCAGCCGTTTCCCAAATTCTGTTAGTATGATTGCATTAAAATTATTCCAAGATTCCGATAATTCTGTGGTTATTGACCAAATTTCCGCCCTGCTCCGCGACAGACATAAATTGCGTGCCGGCGATGAAGACGATTTTCAGGTTATGGATATGAAACAGATAATGGAAACAATGACAACAGTAACCGGTTATTTAAAGTTGTTGTTAATTGCTATCGCGGCTGTATCTTTGTTGGTTGGTGCAATTGGTATTATGAACATGATGCTGGTGTCGGTTGCGGAACGGACACGTGAAATTGGTATACGCAAGGCTATCGGTGCACGTGAAAGCCACATAATTATACAATTTTTGGCCGAATCTATAATGATATCTTTTATCGGTTCGATGGTCGGCTTGGTTTTGGGGGTTGGTTTGTCCCAGGGCATAGGACGTTTTATTATGGGATACAATGTGCCATTTAGTTTATGGCCGGTTGTCCTGTCTATTTCGGTCGCGGTCGTTGTTGGTTTGGCCTCGGGGGTTATGCCGGCAATCAAGGCGGCAAAATTAAACCCCATAGACAGTTTAAGATACGAATAAAAAAGCCGGCTTTTGCCGGTTTTTTAATGTTTTTATTTTGAAAATCTGTCGTGCATTTTCTTTAACAAAGGCACCTTTACGCCGGCCTTTTTGGCCTTTTTTACCAATCCGTTTAATGCGGATATTCCTTCAACTGTTCCAACGGGTTTTTCACCATTGGCCAGCGAAACACCGGCCGAAAAATTGCGGCTGGTTTGTGAAGTTGCGGTTAATAACAAATCGCCCAAACCACAATAGTCCAAAAATGTCGGTAATTTTGCCCCCATTTTCAGCCCCAAATTTACAACTTCGTTCCAAGCAAACGTCATAACCAAAGCAGATTGATTTTCACCCTCGCCCCGAACTTTGACATAACCGCTGATTAAAGAAACGGCGTTTTTGCCCACACTGCATATTTCGGTGCCAATAACGTCACGCGAAAGGCTTAGATGCAGGTTTCTGAAAATGATACGACCCATCTCTTGAACACGTTTTGGACCGGCAAGAGTCGTTCCTGTGGGAACACCGCGTGCAACTTCGGCAGCAAATTGTGGACCCGCTAAAACACCGATATTTTTAGCCTTTGGAATTGATTCGTGTAAAACCTCGGTCATGAATTTGCCGCTGTTGGGTTCCGCACCCTTGGTACAAATAATAATGGGTTGTTTGTTATAATTTTGCCCTGCCCTTGTCATTGTTTCGCGGAAAAAAGCCGCCGGGGTTACTGCCAACCATACGTCACAATTGGCCAATTTTGCCATGTCTTGTGTTACAACAACGTGTTCCGGTAATACGGCACCATCAAACTCTTTGTGTCCACCATTAAAAGACCACAGAACCACATCAGAACCACCACGTGAAACAACAAAGGCCAGCCCTGTTCCCCAGGCCCCGGCCCCAATAATACCAACCTTCATTTCAATTTCCTTATTTTCTTTTCTATTTTTGGAACAATAACCAATCCATCACTTGCCAAATCTATGGCACGTAAATAAGCATTTTTGGCTTTTTGTTTATCCCCCAACAGTGAATAAACATCACCGGTGTGTTCAAACAAAGACGAGCAAGAATTCGCTGTTTTACTAACTTGTTCGTAAATTTCCAATGCGGCATTTGGGCCTTCACGAACCAAAACCACACTGCCAACAGTGTCCCAAGCAAAAATATCAGTGGGATTTTTCTTGATTAATGCCATAGAATAATCATAAGCATCATCCAGCTTTTTACCCTGGGCTGCCCAGATTCGTGATTGAATAGATAAAATTTCAGCATCCATAGAGGATAATTTTGTCGCATCGTGGATATCGGCCTGGGCCGCCTTGAAGTCATCAAAAACCATATAAACGTATGCACGGCGTTTCAATAAATATGCACGGCCAAAATCCGGTAATTCTTTGTTGTTTAATGCTTTATTTATGGTTTTGATTGCACCGTGTTTGTTCCCTATTTGAATATGCCCAGCAACCATCCTTTCTAATGCAGGAACAAACAACGGTTGATGTCGCAGTATCTTTTTTAATAAACGCATATTGTTTTCTTTTTCTGCGATACGAATCTGACCAAATGAATAAAATGGGCTGTCCCGATTTATTTTGTTAAACATATCGACAAAATTACCGTCTATATTGTATAAAAATTGACCCGAATAATATTTAATAGCATCAGCAAAAATAGGTTCGTTATTACCGGTTATTTCCGCAAAACGCAACATTAGCAACGCAATATCAGAATACAACATAACCTTTGTATGTGACACCGTTTGAATCAGATTAAAAGATAAAGCGTTTCTGGAACCGGCAAATACCGACCATTTTGGTATATCTTGGTAATTTGCCAAAAACATACCGGATGGTGTCGATACAAAATCGTCCCGCAATATATCAGCATCTTCGTAATAACCAAATTCATAATAAAAAGACATCAAATACAGATAATCCATTAAATTCATAAATTCAGGCTTTACATTTGCAAATTCTTCTGCGGCTTGTTTTATATTACCCTGTTCAACGAAAATTTGACCACGAATAAAGGCCTTCCAAGAGTCATTGGTTGGCAATTTATCAATAAATTTTAATGTTTCTGTTTTGCGATTCAGATTTATTGCTGACCATATACGCAAAGGTGCAAATAATGCTGAATTGTCCTTGGCATGACGTTGATACAATTCTTCCCATGCATTGTTGCGAACAAGGTGTGCATCATAAATCATACGCGATGTTGTCGATTTTTCCTTTTTAAGCATTTTCATATCGGCATCAGATGGCATTTTCCCAGCCAAAAAGTCCGATAAAATACGAGTGTTTTTTACGGTTGTATATTCCACATCGGCAAAATCATTGGTGAATTTTGATGCGGCATCAAAATCGTTTACATAGATAGCATGCTGAGCCGCCAAAAAAGAGCCGTATTTTGTTTTTATTTCGGTTGGTTGAACGGTCGGTGTCGATGTAAAATCCATACGTCCGGTTAACACACCAAGTGCCGCGATTGCAGCCGCAAGGCAAATAAAATAAATTGAAATTTTTTGTTTTGTCATAACGTTGGATATGTTACAATAATACATTATGAATAGCAAAGAAAAATTTGAACGTTATGAACAGCTTTTACGCGATTGGTCACAAAAAATAAATCTTGTTGCACCAAGTACACTTTCGGATATAAAAAATCGGCACATTGCCGATTCGGCTCAGTTGGCCGATATAATTCCAAACGGAACCAAAATTGTCGATTTGGGCAGCGGTGCCGGTTTCCCTGGTGTTGTTTTGGCTGTGTTGGGTTATGATGTGACGTGTATCGAATCGATTGGTAAAAAAGCCGATTTCTTGAATGTGTTAAAGCAAGAATTGAATTTGGAAAATTTGACCGTTTATCATGGTCGTGTAGAAAACTTTTTGGGCGAAAAAGCCGGTAAAAAGCGTGATTTTGTCTTTACCGCACGTGCTTTTGCACCACTTACCAAAATATTGGATTATGTTCATGGTCAAAAAAGCCGGCTTTTTCTATTAAAAGGCCGGGAAATAGAGACCGAAATTTTGACAGCAAAAAAGAAACATAAATTCAAATACGATTTGATTCCATCGAAAACAGGTGATGGTTTTATCATAATCGTGCAAACATTGTAATTTCGTGTGAAATAAGAACTAATATATTGTTTTTAGATATTTTTTTTATTTTTATTTTTTATTTCTTGACCGTATTTTTTTCTTGTTTTATATTTTGTTGTGAAAGGAATATAAGATATGACAGAAATAATCGCTTTTGCTAATCAAAAAGGTGGTGTTGGTAAAACAACAACCGCAATAAATCTTGGTGCGTCTTTGGCGGCCATAAAAAAACGGGTTTTATTGGTCGATTTGGATTCCCAGGGTAATGCCGGAACTGGTTTGGGGTTTGTGCGTTCTTCACATACACAAAGTGTTTATGGTGTGATTATGGGAACCGATAGTGCGGCAAATAATATACTTTCAACCGCAATCCCGGGGTTGCATATTTTGCCATCAACCCAGGCATTGGCCGGGGCCGAGGTAGAATTATTGGATGTTGATAATCGTGAATATCGTTTGCGTGATGCGTTAAGGCCGATAATGGAACATTATGATTACATATTGTTGGATTGCCCCCCTGCCCTTGGTTACGTGACTTTGAATGCTCTGACAACGGCAAATCATGTTATAATTCCATTACAATGCGAATTTTTCGCCTTAGAGGGAATTTTACACTTGGTTAATAATATTGATGGCATTCGCCAAAAATGGAACCCTGATTTAGATGTTCTGGGGGTGTTATTAACAATGTATGATCGGCGTTATGGTATGACACGCGATGTCGAAGAAAATATTCGTGAAACATTTGGTGATAAAGTGTTTAAAACGATTGTTCCGCGAAATGTTCGTGTTGCCGAAGCACCCAGTCATGGGAAACCGGCGTTATTTTACGATTTTAACTCGACCGGTGCCCAGGCATATCTGCGTGTGGCGACCGAGGTTATTCAAAAATTAGAAAAAGGGGAATAATATGGGAAAATTCGGACTGGGGCGTAATTTAAACGATTTGCAAAACGAAATAGGCGTTGTCCCTGATATTTCTATCCTGTCGGGGGCAGAACGTGTTGTTGTTCGCAAAATTCCGTTGGCCCAGATAGGTGTTAACCCTGACCAGCCACGAAAAACATTTAATGAATCTGATTTAGCGGATTTATCGGCATCAATTCGTGAAAAGGGTGTTTTGCAACCAATTTTGTTACGTTCTGTATCTGGGCGACCTTATTCGTATGAAATTGTTGCGGGTGAACGGCGTTTCCGTGCAAGTAAAATGGCCGGATTAACCGAAATTCCGGCATTGGTAAAAAATCTTGCCGATGATAATGCAATGGAAATAGCATTGATTGAAAATGTTCAACGCGAAAATTTAAATCCAATGGAAGAGGCCGCTGCATACGTCAATTTAATGACAAAATGTAAATATACGATGGAGGATGTTTCGCGGCTTATCGGAAAATCAGAAAGTTATATTCGGAATTTTTTACGTTTAAATTCATTGCCGGATTCTGTTAAAAAAATGGTAGAGCAGGGCGAATTATCCGCATCACACGCACGTGCGATTGCCGTTGCAGAAAATCCGGAACAAATGGCACGTAAAATAGTTGAAAATAAAATGTCTGTTGCGGATACAGAATCCATGATGAAAAATGTAAAACGTTCATCAAAAAGCCGGTCTTTTTCACAAAAAACGATGTCCGAATCGGTTGTTCGTGACATGGTGAAACGTGTCGAAACGGCACTTGGGGCACGTGTTCAGATTCGTGAAAAACGTGGTGGAACGGGAAATTTGATAATTTCGTTTGAATCGCGTCCACATCTGAATGAAATTATCGATAAAATAGCCGGCTAGGTACGTATAAAAAATATCAAAAAAGCCGGCTTTTGCCGACTTTTTTGTAAAAAAAAACGCCCAATCGGGCGTTTTTATTATTTAACGGTTGTTGTGGCGTTACGATTGAACTTCCAAACGTCTTCGCCAGTTCCCTTAACCAATGGGCGTTCTTTACCATAAGAGATGGTAGAGATACGTTTTGCACTTACGCCTTCGTTAACAATAACTTGTTTTGCGGCGTTTGCACGACGTGCACCCAATGCCAAGTTGTATTCAGTAGAACCGCGTTCGTCGCAGTTACCCGCGATTTGAACTTTAACGTCTTCATTTGCCTTCATATACAAAGCCTGACCCAACAAGTTGTCGCGTGCAGAATCAGAAATTTCAGCAGAATTAAACGCAAAGAATACGCGTTGATTGTTTAAATCTTCCGGTGCTGTGATACTTGAAGAACCGCCACAGGCAGCCAACAAACCAGCAGTACCAGCCAATAAAGCAAAGTTTTTTATTTTCATGAAAATACTCCCTTGAGTTTCTGTTACTCGTAGGCTACTCTATAACAAAATTTATAAAAAATCAAGATAAAACAGATTAAAAAGATTAAAAACATGATAACACAATTACAAGATTTGGCTTTGGCGGGGGTCAAATGGGAATTAGAAGAAACCGCGTTCGGTCAAATTCAGGCCGATATTGACAGCGGGGCTGTTGTTCAGACAACGGAAAGAACAAGACTTGCATCATCGGTTGTCCCGCCGATTGCACCAGTGGTACCAGTGTCGGTGGAAACTGCAGTTTCTATGTCAATGCGGCCCACAAATATCGAGTCATTGGTTCGTATGATTTCTGAATTTAATCATCCTTTGCGTTCGGGGGCTACAAATGTTGTTATGCCAAATATAGCAAAATGCCCAAGTGGTTTAATGGTTATAACTGATATACCATCAAATGAAGATGATGCATCTGGACATATTTTGACCGGAAAAACAGGCGAATTATTTGATAAAATGTTGGCGGCAATTGGTATGAGCCGTGATACGGTGACCATAACACCGTTGATTTTTTGGCGAACACCCGGTGGCAGAACACCAACTGAAAACGAATTAGCGTTATCTCGTCCTTTTGTAAACCGTATGATTGAGTTATTGGAACCGCGTATAATTGTAACACTTGGGACATTGGCTGCGGCCCAAATTGCGGGTATTGATTTGATGAAACATCACGGCGACAATGTTGTTTTGGATAACGATGTTCAGGTTTTTCCAATATATCACCCGAATTATCTAATGTTAAAACCCACGGCAAAACAGTCTGTTTGGACGGTTTTACAAAATGTGCAAAACTTGTTGAAAAATGTCTAGAAATGTTTAATACTTGGCTTGCACAGTAAAAAGGAGCCTACAATTAAACCACAAAATAATCGTGATAATCGTCGTGATAACGGTCCACGTACAAATAATAAAATTCTGGCAAAATCTGTTCAAGTAATCAATTTTGATGGTCAAAATCTTGGTGTTATGCCCACGCCCCAGGCATTGCAAATGGCAATGGATGTAGGGTTGGATTTGGTCGAACTTAATGCTAACGGAAATCCACCTGTGGTAAAAATTATGGATTTTGGTAAATTCAAATACGAACAGAAAAAGCGTGCAAACGAGGCCAAGAAAAAACAAAAAGTTACCGAGATGAAAGATGTTTGGATTAAACCTTTTATCGAGGAAAATGATTTGCAAATCAAATTACGCAAGGTTTTTGAGTTTTTGGATAATGGCGACAAGGTTAAAATATCTGTGATGACAACGGGTTCAAAACGCGTTTTAGCAATTGGTCGTGATGCAATTCCGGGTCTTTTTGCACATGTTGTTGAATTGATTGGTGAACGCGGTGTGGTTGAAAGTCGTTCAAAACCAGACGAACGAACAAAATCCATTGTTATTGCACCGGTAAAGCCTGCTAAGTAAATAATATTGAATAACCATAAAACACCCATCAGGGTGTTTTTTTTGTGGAATATCTTATTTAAATTTTGTATCGTTCTTGTGGAATTTAAAAGGGTTAAATATGGATACGGAAAAGTTATCTTTTGAAGAAGCATACAAGCAATTAACAGAATTAGTAAAAAAAATGGAATCTGGGGAATTGCCCTTGGCTGATTCTGTCGCGGCGTACGAGCAAGGAATCAAATTAAAGGCTTATTGTGAACAATTGTTAAAGGAAGCCGAATTAAAAATAGAAACACTGAAAATCACAAATAACAAAGAATAAGCGGGTGTTATCGTGGCTGATAAAAGTAAACTGACCCCAGTAATGCAACAGTATGTGGATTTTAAAGCAGAAAATCCAGATGCGTTGTTGATGTTTCGTTTGGGGGATTTTTATGAGTCTTTCTTTGAAGATGCAAAAACAATCAGTGCTAAATTAGGGTTGGTTTTAACATCACGTGGGACAGATGGCGATGGTGTGGATATTCCTATGTGTGGGATTCCGTGGCATGCATCTGATAATTATTTTGGGCGATTGGTGCGTGCCGGTTTCAAGGTCGCGTTGGTTGAACAAATGGAAACGCCAGCCCAGGCCAAAGAACGTGGACATAAATTTATAGAACGCAAAATTACACGTGTTTTGACCCCTGGAACATTGACAGATGAAAACTTATTAACACCAAAAAATTCAAATTTTTTGGTTGCAATTATGCCAAGTGCCAACGAATTTGACATTGCGGGGTGTGATATATCAACCGGTGAGTTTTTTATTGGGCGAACAAGTGATATTATTGACGATATGGTTCGGATTAATCCGGCGGAAATAATATATCCATCTGTTGATGCCGAAAATGATACTGTTTTGCACATTCGTGATATGTTTAAAACAACCCCGGTATTTGAAAAGATATATCGGCGTACTGATATAGACACAATTGTTTCGTGTGTTTTTTCAGGCGGTGTCAAAACAGGTGAATCAATTACAAATTCGGCTATTGGTTTGTTGGCGGGATACTTGTTTAACACACAACGTGGTGCGGCATTGACGTTTCGTGCACCATACGAATTTAAGTCAGGAACACAATTGCTGATTGACAGTGCAACGTGGAAAAGTTTGGAAATTGATGCACCGATGAACGAAGGTGGACGTTGTTTATTGGATGTGTTAGACAACACGAAAACAGCGGCCGGTGGTCGTAAAATGCGTTCTTATTTGCGGACACTGTCCGGTGATGTTGGCGTAATTCATGACCGGCAAGAACACATAAATCATTTGTTAATGAATTCTGATATTCGTGGCATGGTTGGGACATCGTTGGGGCGTTTACCTGATGTGGGACGCAGTTTGGCACGTTTGTTGGCGGGGCGTGGAACACCGCGTGATATGCGATATATTGCAGATTTTATGATTGAATTACCAAACATAAAAATTATATCTACTCGTTTAGACAGGGTAATGTCTGAAAAGTTAGATAATATAAAAACGTTTGATGATTTGGCGATGATGTTGAATGCCGCGTTGGTGGATGATTTACCAACATTTTTCCGTGATGGCGGTGTTATTCGTGATGGGTTTGATGTTGCGTTGGATGAAATGCGAAAATTATCGCATGGTGCCAAGGAAGCTGTGGCTGCGATGCAGGCTGAATACGCTAATCAAACAGGAATACATAATTTAAAAATAAAATATAACAATGTTCTGGGATATTTTATAGAGGTTCAATCAACCAAGGCGGACAGTTTGATGCAATCAGAATCCGGATTTATACATCGTCAAACGATGGCCGGGAATATGCGTTTCACCACCGCCAGGTTAATTGAATTAGATAACGATATTCGCAGTGCTTCGGACAAAGCCGCTGCAATTGAAGATACTATAATAGAATCTTTGATTGGGCGTATTCGTGATGTTTCCGAAGATTTGCTGTTTGCTGCTGATTGTTTGGCGGATTTGGATGTTTGGTATTCATTGGCGATATGTGCCGAAAGATGGAATTGGGTTCGTCCAAAAATAACGTCTGATAACGCATTTGATATTGTGGGTGGTCGCCATCCTGTTATTGAATATGCATTGCGTGAGCGTGGCGATAATTTTGTGAAAAACGATTGTAATTTAGATAAAACATCAGTTGCACTGTTAACGGGGCCAAATATGGCGGGAAAATCGACTTATTTGCGACAAAATGCGATTTTGGTTGTGTTGGCACACATGGGGTCTTTTGTTCCTGCTGACTCTGCAACCATAGGTGTATGTGACCAATTATTCAGTCGTGTTGGTGCATCGGATAATTTGGCGGCCGGTCAATCTACATTTATGGTGGAAATGAGTGAAACAGCCAATATATTAAGACGTGCGACAAATCGGTCTTTTATTATATTTGATGAAATTGGTCGTGGTACGGCAACGTATGACGGCATGGCCATTGCCCAGGCGGTTTTAGAGTATTTAAACGGGCTTGCCGCACGGACATTGTTCGCCACACATTATCACGAATTAACCTGTTTAGTTGGCGATTCAGACGGAAAATTGAACAATGTTTCTTGTTTAACAATTGATGTGCGTGAACATAATAATGAAATTGTATTTATGCACAGAATTGTTTCGGGTGTTGCAAATCGTTCGTATGGTATTCATGTTGCAAAAATGGCTGGAATGCCGGAAAGTGTCGTTTCGCGTGCAGAATCTGTTTTGGCTGATTTGGAAAGTTGTGGTACAAACACCGCAACATATCATCCGGTTGCCCCGGAACAAAACCAAAAGTCAAAAACAGCATCTCGTGTTGAATCGCCAAAGGGTAATCAATTATCGTTGTTTGGGGAATAATTATGAATGGTTGGATTGTTCTTGATAAACCATCGGGGCTTTTCAGTAAAAAGGCCGCATTACGCGTTGCCAAGATTTTTGGTGCTGATAAAAATGGGCATATTGGAACATTGGACCCAATGGCATCCGGGGTTTTGCCAATAGCTTTGGGTTCAGCAACAAAAATGATTCCTTTTTTAGAAGAAGTTTGTGACCAAACCAAGGAATACTTGTTTTCATTAAGTTTTGGATTTGAAACAAATACGTTGGATGTAACAGGCACGGAAACAGCCCGAACAAATGTTGTTCCAAACGAACAAACAGTTCTTTCTGTGTTGCCGCAATTTGTTGGTGAAATATCCCAGATTCCGCCGCTGTTTAGTGCCGTTCATATTGCGGGGCATCGGGCATACGAATTGGCACGTAACGGTCAGATTGTTGATATGCCGCCACGCAAGGTAAAAATTTATTCGTTGGATTTAATAAAAATCGATGGTGATGTTTGGCATTTTCGTATGCGTTGTTCGCCTGGAACCTATGTCCGCAGTGTGGCACGTGATATTGCGGCAAAATGTGGGACCGTGGCAACAGTGAGTATGATAAGACGCACGCAATCCAGTGGTTTTACATTAAAAAATGCCGTTACACTTGATTTTCTGGAAAATCTGGTTAATAATGCGGTTGATGTCGGGGAATACTTGGCATCGGTTGATTCGGGACTGGGGGGCATTCCGGTTTTGAATCTGGATGAGAAAGCGGTTGTTTTTTATAAAAATGGCGGCTTTATCAATACAGGTGGTGCGGACGGTTATTATCGCGTTTATTCTGGCAATACATTTGTTGGAATTGGAAATGTGATTGATGGTGTTTTGCATCCAAAGCGAACAATTTAAGATAAAGGAAAATATAATGTCCATTACAAAAACAAAGAAAGCAGAAATAATTGCTACATATAAAATAAACGATAAAGACAACGGTGGTTCTGTTGAATCTCAGGTTGCTGTTTTAACTGAACGTATTCGTAATTTAACGGAACATATGAAGAATAATCACAAAGACGAACACAGTAAACGTGGTTTGTTAATGATGGTTAATCGTCGTAAAAAACTGTTGGCTTATATCAAAAAACGTAATCCTGGTGAATACGAAGATTTGATTAAGAAATTAGGTTTGCGTAAATAAAAATTGGTCGGTTTTTCCGACCTTTTTTAATTTTATAAAAACATTTGCAAACAGTTAAATATATTTTATAATCAAGGCCGGCGAAGAAGGAATTGTTCTTTTTTGCATTTGGCAACCATTTAGGGCAGAGTGCAAGAACGAATGATTTTTCTTCGCGTTGATTAACGAAAAATACCAAAATAAACGGAGGAAAAATATGTTATTTGGTTTGTTTAACAAGGATGAAAAACATCCTTTGAATAACCCTGTTGCGGTTGAAATTAAATATGGTGATGAAGTTTTGCGTCTTGAAACGGGTCGTTTTGCAAAACAGGCAAATGGTTCGGTTATGGCGACAATGGGTGGAACAATGGTTTTGGCAACGGTTTGTGCCGAAAAAACAGCGGTTGAAGGTCAAGACTTTTTCCCTTTGACCGTTGATTACCAAGAAAAATTTGCATCCAGTGGTCGTATTCCGGGGTCACGTGACCGCCGTGAGGGCAAGGCCAGCACAAACGAAACATTGATTGCTCGTTTGATTGACCGTCCGATTCGTCCTTTGTTCCCTGAAACATTTAAAAACAAGGTTCAAATAATTGCCCAGGTATTTTCTTATGATAAAAAGAATCAGCCTGATATTGTTGCCATGATTGCATCTTCGGCGGCATTGGCGTTGTCTGGTGTTCCTTTCCAGGGGCCAATTGGTGCGGCACGTGTTGGTTATATGAACGGTAAATACGTTTTGAACCCTTCTAAGAAAGATGTTGAAGAATCAGAAATGGATTTGGTCGTTGCAGCAACCAAGGACGGTGTTTTGATGGTTGAATCAGAAATCGGCGAATTGGATGAAGCAACAACTTTGGGTGCGGTTAAATTCGGTTTTGATGCACAACAGGCTGTTATCAAGGCTATTAACGAATTGGCATCCCAGGCGGGTAAAGAACGTTGGGCTGTGCCTGAAAAAACAGCTGAATATGTTGCGATGGAAAAAAAGTTTGAACAATTCGCATCTGATATTGAAAACGCATTATTGATTAAAGAAAAATTGCATCGTTTGGAAACATTGGCGGATATTCATTCGGCGGCCAAGGCACTGATTCCAGAAATGTTCCCAGAAACAGCAGTTGCAACATCAACATTGGAATCTTTTGCAGATGAAATTGTTGAAAATATAACTGCACGTATTATGCGTTCTAATATTTTGGCGGGTAAACCACGTATTGATGGTCGTGATACCAAAACTGTTCGTCCAATTGAAATTGAATTGGGTGTATTGCCACGTGCACATGGTTCTGCGTTGTTTACACGCGGTGAAACCCAGGCTTTGGTTTCTTTGACATTGGGTGGCGGTAAAGATGCATTACCAATTGAATCTTTGGATGGTGGCGAAGAACGTGACTTTATTTTGAATTACAACTTTCCTGGATATTCTGTTGGTGAAGCCAAGGGGTTGAAAAGTCCGGGTCGCCGTGAAATAGGTCATGGTAATTTGGCGTGGCGTGCGGTTCATCCTATGGTCCCAAGTCGCAGTGAATTCGACTATGTAATTCGCGTATGCAGCGATATTTTGGAATCCAATGGTTCTTCATCTATGGCGACCACTTGTGGTGCGACCTTGGCGATGATGGATGGTGGTGTTCCAATGAAACGCCCGGTTGCAGGTATTGCGATGGGACTTATCAAAGAAGGTGATGATTACGCAATTTTGACCGATATTTTGGGCGATGAAGATCATCTTGGGGATATGGATTTCAAGGTAACAGGGACAGACCAAGGTATCACAGCGTTACAGATGGATATTAAAATCACATCTATTACCTTTGAAATTATGGAACATGCGTTGGCCCAGGCAAAAGACGGACGTATGCACATTTTGGGTAAAATCCAAAAGGCTATCAAGGCACCACGTAAACACGTGTCTGAATTTGCCCCACAAGCATACACAATGAAAATCAATCCGGACAAGGTTCGCGATGTAATAGGCAAGGGTGGCAGTGTTATCCAGGCCCTGACACGCGATACAAATACCCAGATTGAATTGGAAGACGATGGCTCAATCAAAATTATGGCTGTCGTTTCTGGTGTAAAAGATTTTGGTTTGTTTGTTAAAATCTTGAACGGGTTTGAATCTATGGTTCATATTTCCGAAATCACCGGTGAAAGATTGGCAAAAATCGAAGATGCCAAAATCAAAGAAGGTGACAAGGTTTATGTCCGCTATTTGGGTGCCGATAAACGTGGTAAAACACGTATGTCTATGGTTGGTATTGACCAAAAGACCGGTAAAGAAACCAAATAATTGGTATTTTGTCCGGTTTATTTAAGCCGGACAAAATTTTATAAACAAAAAGGTTGATAATGGAAAATATTTCAACAAATCGGTTACGTTGGACAAATAAAGATTGGGCAAAATATATGAATTGTTCAATTACTGAGGTTAAAGAGTATAAAAAATTTTTGTTCAACACGTTTGAAACCGGCATTGCCAAGAGTCGCGAAACAGGCAAGTACAGATTTGAAATGTATAAGTACCATATTTCACCTTCTGAGTTTAAAATGCCTTTACTGATGTTTAGTGGAAAAAAAGAATTTATTTCTGTAGACGATGCTATTAAAGATGCAAATAATATAATTTCAGGGTTCGAGTTATCAGATTATTGGGCCAAAATGTATGAAATGCCAAAACAAGCGGTTCAAATGTTGCTGATAAAAGCAACGGTAAGGTAAGGTTGCGATGCGTACAGAATACATATATCAAAATCGGACAGATTGGACAGATGACAAATGGGCTGCATACCTTGGGTGTGATGTTGCCCGTATCCCGAAACTTAGGGCTTGGTTGTCAGACAGATATATTGCAACGGTTGGGATTGATTTTGTCACCAAAAAGTATTTTTTTGTAATTTCACAACGCGTGTTCGGTTTAAACGGTCAAAGTCGTCTGACCAGTTGGCGTGTTGTGCGTGGTTGTGACAGCCGTCAAAGTGCAATAGAAATAGGAACTAAATGCCTTATACCAAATTTGCGGTTTGGTGAAGTAACTGCGAAAATGATGGGTGTTCCACAAAATACGCCCCAAATGATTCGTTTTGCTGGAAAAATAAAATAAAAAGGAATGAAAATGGATATGGAAAATTTAATGGCCCAGGCCAAAGCGTTGCAGGATAATGTTGCCGCCGCCCAAGAAAAACTGGGCGGAATGCGTATCAAGGGTTTGTCGAAAAATGGTGCTTGTATTATTGATATGACGGGAAAATATGATGTGGTCAGTGTTACATTGAATCCGAATATCAAATCAATGGATATTGCGGACATTGAATCTTCTGTTTTATCTGCTTTACAGGATGCAAAATCAAAAGCAGATGATTTGATAGACAACGTTATGTCCGAAGCAACCGCTGGAATGCCGTTGCCCAAATAAAATACTGGACAAATAAAAAATAATAGGTTATTATCACCTGGCTTTATCGGATGTTTAGCTCAGTTGATTAGAGCATCTCGTTTACACCGAGAGGGTCGGGGGTTTGAGTCCCTCAACATCCACCAAAATCAAAACCGACCTTGTGTCGGTTTTAGTTTTGGAATGGATTTGCGGACGCCCCCCCTAAAACGCTTGACTTGTTGTTGTTTTTTGTTATTTTTGTGCTCTGTGTGAAATAGAGTAAATAGGATAAAAAAGTGAAAAGTAATAATTCTGGTTTATATGTTGGGCGGTTAATTTCGTTTTGTGGATTGTTCGGTGCAATTACTGTATGTTTGTTATCGTGTCGTGATTACAAGGCGGAAAAACAGAAGTTTTTTGACCAGGTTTTTTTCAAAGAAAAATCGGCGAATGGGTATGATTCTTTATCAAAAATGAATCTTGATACAACGGCTGATTTCGAGCTTTTAGATAAAATCAGAAATTTGAAAAAGAGCAAGGCAAAAGCAGATTCTTTGATGTCTGAAATAAAACAGAAACAGCAATTAATTCGTATCAAAGATTCTTTGTTAAACGAAGCGTGGGCCAGTGCCACAAACAAAACCAGAGAATATTTTGAATATGGTAATTAATAACGGGGGTATCAAATGGAATTTTTTGATTTAAATTTAGACAATGCACGTAACATAAGCAATGAAGCCAAAATGGCCGGGGAACAGTTGCTGACCAGTGTTAAAAGTGCCATTAACGCAAGTGGTGGCGTTTATGCTGATGGTGTTTATAAACTTAAAAATTCTGATAATTATGTTGTAAAACAAACGTATTATTTGATTCCAACGTGGGATTTTTATTTTGTGCATTTGGTAAACAATGGAACAAAAACCAAAAAAGATGTGCCTTATGTTGATATGGACAGTAATTTGCGTGAACGTTTGGATATTAGATGTCGTGCCCAAATAATGTTTTCTTTCAATGATGCGGCAAGTATAAACAGTATAATAAAATGGCTTAACAGATATAAAAAGAACGTATTAAATACACGTATAAACAAACAAATATAATTTCAAATACCGGTTGAAAAAAGTGGGCTGTATGCGATAATAGAATGGACGAATCGGGGGGCACCGGCAGGGAGAACAACAAACAGGGGTTTGTTATGCAAAACAAGAAAACAATGCGTGCCTATTTAAACGAGGCTTATATTGCCAATCGTAATGAGTATTCGTTAAGGGCTGATGTTTATCTGCGGGTTGTCGATGAAATTGAACAAAACAAGGTTCGTGTTGACGATGATAAGTATGATATGCGTACGCCGAATGGTTTTGTCGTTAGTCACCAAGATATATTGATAAAAAATTCAGATTTTTATTTACACTATATGTTAAATACGGGTGTTCGTGCGAAAACAAACGATGCTACTTACACGTCTGGTATTGATTCTGTATACAGTTCAAAGATATATATTGTTGACAAGGCCAGCCATCGTCCGTTGTATGTTTTTTATGACAAGTTCAGTGTTTCTGGGTTGTTTGATGTTATTAAAAAAAATCAAAGCCGTTAAAAATGAATAAAAAAACAGCATTCTCGTTTGTAAATTGGATTAAAACAAAAATGGCGAAAAAGGCCGAAACACCGGCACATACAGCCCAAAAAGATGACAAAGAATATAACGAATATATGGTTTTACAGTTTTTGCTTTTCGAAAGTGTGAATGCCGCGACATTGACGCATTTGTTAAATTCTACATACGGAACGAATATCCCTGTGCACAAAGTAGAATTAACTCGTTCAATTGAAGCGTTACAAAAATTGATAACCGAATACAAAAAATCGAAATAGTTTACTATGTGTAGAATTTGTGATAAAATACCACAATACAAATATACAAAACAAACTAAAAGAGGAATAAAATGCAAAAAAGAAAAACAACCAAAGAAGATTTTATTCAGGGAATGAAAAAAGTTGGGAGAGTTGGAAAAAAAGTTGGCGTAACGTTGGCTGCGGGGGCTGTTTTGACGGGTGCGGTCGCCACCGGTATTGGTGTAAAAAAACAACGTGCTGAAAAACAAGCGGCAGAAAAGGCAAAGAAAGAAGCCGCAAAGACAGAATCTTATCGTAAAGAATTTAGAGAAGCGTTTGATTTAGTTTTCGAAAGCGATTCAATAGAATATGCCGAGGCATTAAATATGGCGGAACGCGAAGCCGCTGCTTACGAGGGACATGTTGATGTGTTGAAAGAGAAGACGGCCATCGAGGTTTACGGCGAAGAAGGCAAGAATGGAGTCATCATCATCACCACCAAAG